>JBBDHZ010000292.1:0-55968 GCA_040880645.1 Minisyncoccota bacterium | reverse complement strand
CTGCGCTTTTTCATGATATCGGCAAGCCGGCCACCAAGCGAATGGACCACAAGAAGAACGACTGGAGTTTCCACGGCCACGAGGTTGTGGGGGCGAAGATAACCAAGAAGACCCTCGAACGGCTGTGTTTTTCAAAGGAGTTTGTTTCACGTGTAACAACGCTGGTCCGCTGGCATATGTTCTTCTCCGATCCCGAACAAATCACCCTTTCCGCGGTCAGGCGGCTGGTTAGTCATATCGGCAAGGAGAATATCGAGGAGATCGTGAACCTGCGTATCTGCGACCGCATCGGAACAGGACGACCCAAGGAGCGCCCCTACCGACTCCGCAAGTATCAATCGATGATCGAAGAAGCGATGCGCGACCCGGTATCGGTAAAAAGCCTTGCCCTAGACGGAAACACGCTGATGAGCGAGCTTGGGATGCAGCCGGGCCCCAAAATTGGCTACATCCTCCACGCCCTGCTGGAAGAAGTTCTCGATGATCCGTCGCGCAACACGAAAGAGCACCTAACAGAACGTGCCAAGGGCCTTCTGGAACTGACCGAGGAAGATCTTAAGAAGCTCGGAGAAAAGGGGAAAGAGAAGCTTGAGGAAGAAGATGAGAAGGTGCTTGAGGAGATTCGTAAGAAATACTGGGTAAAGTAGCCTGTTACACGTGAAACACCTCGAGTACTGTTTCACGTGTAACATTTTCACCCCAAACAGAGAAAAACAGCCAGGTTACACGTGTAACCTGGCTGTTTTCTGTGTTTTGTTTCACGTGTAACCTTTTTGAGTTGCGCGACTAGAACATCTCCTCGCACACAACAGTTCAAAAATGCACGTTTTAGGCGTATTTATGGTTACACGTGAAACAGACCGGAAAAGTATCCTGCGTCTAAAACACCGACGCAACCGAATACTGCCGGAGAAATGCTCCGATTGCGTTGGACAATAGCAGAAATAGGGCTATACACAAGAGTTTTTCCTCTCTTTAAGCGGCTCACGTACCCTGTGAGCCGCTTAATCGATATAAAAAAGCCCCGGCCGTGGAGAGGCAGGGGCTTTTGAGGACCAGGTGCACGCAACGTTTCAGGTTGCGGAACCAGCTTCCAGCGATCACAGTAAATGAGGCCGTTAGGAGCTCGTTCCGCAACCCAAAATCATCTGTGCTCAGGGAACCTCTTTGCTTTACTTTGGAGAGGGGCACACGTTATTTGTGGAAAGAACATCGGGGGGTTTCGATATGAAACTGATCCGGGGGGAATGCTGTCGTGGGACGGCAGCGATTTCCTGAGATCAGTTTTTGCCGTTCTAGGCAGCGCGCAGTTTCGCGTGCGTTTTAGTCAGGCGAGTGAATTGTCAACGAACAAAAGAACATCTCAGCACCTTGTTTTGTCTCTTTGATTTTCTGTGTGCTGGGACTGAACCTAGTATACTAATGTCTTTTACATTTGTAAAAGACATAACCTGTGGATAACTTGTCCTTTACTACAACCTGTGATTTTGTCCTATTTTGAAATAAAAAACCGCCGCGAGTATAAGACTCGCGGCGGGGGATAGAACTCCTTCCTTCTTCATGTGTTTGTTGTCAGTTGCTTGTTGATTCAGCACCTGAGGAAGCCGATCCTGTGCCGGTTCCTTCAGCACTGTTTTGATTGGAACTCTCGTTCCTGTTCTCAGCTTCGGCACGCGACTCAGCACTGGCGTCAGAGCCTTCGCTTGTGGCCCGCTGATCCTGATCCTGTCGGTTAGAAACGTCGCCGACACTAGCGTCAGTGTCAACATCAGCCTCTGCGGTGGCGCTGGAGCCTTCGCTGACATTCGTCGATTCCAGGCCCTGGTCCTGATGTTGATCACCGCCTCGAATAGCGACGTCTTGGAGCACGGCCCGTCCGTCGGCCTTGGCATCATTGACCGATTCCTGGTCTTGGCCCTGCTCCTGATCCTGCCGGTTGGAAATATCACCGACTTTGACACGTCCGTCCGCCGTTACAGCGATGTCAGGATTCGACCCTTCGCTTGTGGCCCGCTGATCCTGGCCTTGACTCTGATCGGCGTCGGATCGAGCGGATACGTCACCAACTCCAGATTCAGACCCTGCCGTTGCTCCGGCGTGTGACCCTTCGCTCGTCTGGTCTTGCTTTTGTAGGGCCGTACCGCCACCAGCATAGAGGTCAGCGGCCACACCGGCGCTCGAATCGTTTGTTGCCTTCTGGCCACCCTGCATTTGGGCGGGAGACGCTGTTGAGCTTGTCTGAAAGCTTAGATTTTGCGTCTCGTTCCTGTCGCCGACCTTTGTGACAGACAGCGGCCCTCGCTTCGCCTTTTCTCTGGCGTAGAGGACACTACCCGCTTCGGCCATACCTCGATCAGCCAAGGCGGTAAACGCAGCCACCACCTGAGCTCGAGGGCCTTGACCGTCGCGCGAGACGAACTCGGTCGTCGTATCCTTCCAGACCTCCTTTACCTCTCCGGTTTCGAAGTTGTACTCAACCCCGTCTTGGTCCCACTGAACCATCCGGGCAAAGCCGAACCGATGCTCACTGTCGCCGGCGCCGGCCGCCTCGACGGAAAGGTGAGACCCGTCCCGCCGAGACATCGATGCCTCGTTGACCCAGGCGGTTGATCCACAACCACCAAGAACCAGAAAAAGTATTGCCAACATGGTTTTCGTAGTCCGCCTCATTGCTTAGCCTCCTCAAGAGTTTTGAACTTCACTGTCTGAGACCGATGCCAGTTACTCCGATCATCGACGTGCCACCAGACCTTATTGATCCAGTCATAGGCAAACGTGTGACCGGGAAAACGACCGCGGTCATACTCGCCCCAGTTCATGTACCGAGGACCGTCCGCGGTGTGCAGATAGGGCATCCCTACCCACACCCACCGATCACCGTTGAGATGTCCGTACGCGAATCGATCTTTTTCACGATTGAAGCGCACGGTCTCGATGTTGACCGGCTGACTCCGACCGTTTTCGAAGTAGTACTTGACCACCCTCATGTGAGGCTCCTCCACCTCACTCGCCGAACGTTGAGCTGTCGAACCGACGGCTTCTGTTGTCGATGACTGCGCTCCTTGTTGAGGCGCAGGTTCGGGCGTTTCCTTGGGCGCCGGTGTTTTAAGCTCCTTGCGGATCTGATTCAGCTGATCTGCGTGCAGACCTAGCTCCCCACGGAGGGTTTCCAGGGACTCACTCGTCCCTTTCTGTCCTTCCGCAACACCTTTCACGAGCTCTGTGAGCTCCGTGATCTGGGCTCGCGTCGCCGCGCCGCTCTCTTCGATCTGGCTGATTCTCTCAAGTAATTCCGGCGTGGAATCCACTCGAGCCTCCAGCCCAGCGAGCCTCTCCTCCGCCGCGGCGATCGAACCTCTGAGATGCGCCGCACGCTTACGAGAGAAGTTCCGCGACCCTTCAGCGGTGTCGAATTCGACCACGTACTCGTGGCGCTCAAGAATCTCCCTGAGCCCCTCGATCTTCCGGCGTTGCGCCTCAACGTCGGCCCTTGTGGCCGGAAGCGCAGCTCGGACCTCATTGCGGATCGACTCAAACTCCTGTTGAGCCAGGTCGCGGGATTCCTCCGTTGCGGTCTGCAACGTGGAACTGAGATCCTCATGGATTGACCCGAGCTCCTTTCGAGTCAGATCCAGAACCTCATTTGTGGCCTGGCCGTTACGCGTTGCCGTCATGGCATCCTTAATCGCAACACCAACCAGGGTCAGGAACACCGCGATAAGGATAAATGCGCCGATGCACATCCAATCCGTCCGGGACATCTGCCCGGCCGACGGATCACTTCGAGCCTCCTGAGCCTCCTTCTGATCACTCCGAGTCTCTTCTTTCCTTTCGTTTTTGCACATAACCGTGTCTCCTTTCAAGAGATGCCCAAACAAAAAAGCTGACGTGGCAACCTAGCAACGTCAACGAACAAACGAACATTCGTTCTGGCGCTACGCTACTATAAATGAAAGTAAAAGTCAAGGTTTGGGGGTCGTTTCGCCGTGCCGTTTACGCTTGTGCTCCGCGCTTGTTTCTTCCGTTTTTCTCTTCCTTGCCTGTTTCAAACTCGAATCTACCCGATTCCGCCGGCCCCAAACGCCTCTGAGAAGCACCGCTGTACCGTAGAGGTGTTTCTTGACTCTCTCAAACACCTCACTTGCACGTCATCCACAGGGCCCCGCGGCACTTGCAAAGCCTATACACTTGTGCTATATTGCGCAAATGCTGACGAAAACAAAGAAGCAGAAACTTGTCGACGAGGTTAAAACCCACGAGGGCGACACCGGCTCTCCGGAGGTACAGATCTCGATCCTGACCAAACGGATCGAGGAGCTGGCCAAACACCTCAAGACGCACAAGAAGGACATCCACTCGCGCCGCGGTCTTCTTCAGCTTGTCGCCAAGCGGCAGCGGCATATGAACTACCTTGAACACAAGGACAAGCGCCGGTTCAACAAGCTTATGAAGAAGCTCAATCTCAAGAAAAAGGCGAAGTAGAGAGCCTGAGCGGCAGCCGCGAACGGATGACCGGAATGCCGATATGCGGCGTTCTTTTTCTTTTTTTGTCTTTTCTTTGGTACAGTTATAGTGTTGTCAGCAAGTCACGGACGTTTTTATAATTCTCTTTTTTTATGGCAGTTATCAAACACAAGGAACAACGCGTCGGAATCTTTATCGATACTCAGAATCTCTACCACAGCGCGAAGCATCTTTATAAATCACGGGTAAACTTCGGTCAGATCGTCAAAGACGGCCTCGCCGGACGCCACCTGATCCGGGCTATGGCCTACGTGGTCGCCACCGAAGGCGGGGAAGAGCAGACCTTCTTCGACGCCCTGGAAAAACTCGGGATCGAGACCAAGACCAAAGACCTTCAGGTCTTCTCCGGCGGAGCCAAAAAAGGAGACTGGGACGTCGGGATCGCCCTCGATACGATCAGTATGGCTCCCAAGCTGGATACGATCATTCTGGTCTCCGGAGACGGTGACTTTTCGGCGCTGCTGGAGTACCTTCGGGTTAAAGAGGGTTGCCAGACCGAGGTTATCTCGTTCGGCCGCTCGTCTTCCAGCCGACTTATCGAGGAAGCCGATGACTTTATCGACCTCGACGAGAACCCGAAACGCTACCTAATGGGGAAAGGGTGGGGGCGATAAAACACCCCGATCGCGCTCTCTACAGCCGCTCGCCCTGCGAGCGGCTTTTGTAGTGCGCGCCACACATAGACAGCACCGCGATACCTGCTACAATCAGCGCATTATCGGGTAACGCCCGCCGACACAACAGGATACGTTCATTGTGTGAGTGTGCTCGACGCTCCGGGCGGGCGAGCGTACCCCCACAATGAACTCTGAAACGCCGGCCGGACCGCAGATATGCACACACACGAGTATTCGATCACCGTAGGGGAAAAGACAGTGACCGCCGAGTTCAGCGACCTGGCCGACCAAGCGGACGGCTCGGTCCTGATCCGGTGCGGCAACTCCGCCGTCCTGGTCACCGCCGTAATGGACAAACGTCCCGCCGACGGTGACTTTTTCCCGCTCACGGTGGACTACGAGGAGCGGTTTTATGCCGCCGGAGCGATCCTCGGCAGCCGGTATATGCGTCGCGAGGGGAAACCCTCTGAAGAGGCCACGCTCTCGGCGCGCCTTATCGACCGGACGATACGGCCGCTGTTCGACACCCACCTGCGCACCCCCACCCAGATCGTGGTGATGGTGCTCTCGATCGACGAGGAAGACCCGGATATGCTCGCCGTGATCGGCGCCTCGCTGGCGCTCGGCACCTCTGACATCCCTTGGAACGGGCCAGTCAGTGCGGTTCGAGTGGGCTCAACCGACGAGCGTGGTGCATTCGTTATCAATCCGACCTACGAATTCCGCAATCAAGACCAGTTCCACACCGATCTTGTTGTCTGCGGACAGCGCGGCAGGGTTACGATGATCGAAACCGGCGCTCACGAAGCAAGCGAGGCGCATCTCGAGAAGGGGATTGGTGTTGCTCTCAAAGAGATCGAGCGGCTCGAGGAGTGGCAGCGGCGCATTATCACGGAGATCGGCCACGACAAGCGGATCATCGAGCCGGAGCCGGTCCCTGATGAGATCGTGGTGCTGTTTGAAAAACACATCGCGCCGGACCTTGATTCGTATGTTTTCTCCGGCCAGCCGGGCAAGGCAACCCTTAGCGCTGTCGAGAGGCTGTGGGAAGCGACACTCGCCGACTACGCCCCCGACGCCAACCGAGCCCGGGCGATGGCGTACCTGGAAGACAAAATCAACGAAGCGATTCATATCGGCGCGATCAAACACGACAAGCGCCCCGACGGCCGGGCAATGGACGAGGTGCGCCCGCTTTTCGCCCAGGCCGGCGGCATCAGTCCGATCCATCACGGCACCGGTATCTTTTATCGCGGTGGAACACATATTTTAACCGCGCTTACACTGGGCGGACCAGGTGACTCGCAGCTGCTCGAGGGAATGGAGACACGCGGCGACAAGCGGTTTATTCATCACTACAATTTCCCGCCGTTTTCCGTAGGGGAAACCGGACGGATGGGCGGAGCAAACCGACGAATGATCGGGCACGGTGCGCTCGCCGAGAAAGCACTCGAGCCGGTTATTCCGTCAAAAGATACCTTTCCGTACACGATCCGCCTGGTCTCGGAGGCCCTAGCCTCCAACGGCTCAACCTCGATGGGATCGGTTTGTGCGTCCAGTCTTGCCCTGATGGACGGCGGGGTTCCGATCGCAAAACCGGTTGCCGGTATCGCCTCGGGCTTGCTAATGCACAGCGACCGTGAGTATAAGGTTTTAACCGACATTCAGGGTCCGGAGGACCACCACGGTGATATGGACTTTAAGGTTGCCGGCACCCGCGACGGGGTCACCGCGGTACAGATGGACGTTACGGTGAACGGGGTCACCCCGGAGATACTGAGCGAGGCTTTCGCCCGCGCTAAAGAGGCTCGTGAGCGCATCCTCGACGTTATCGAGGCCGAACTCGCCGCCCCGCGCGAGAAAACCTCGCCGAATGCACCGTATATTCAGACGATCTCGATCCCGACCGGAAAAATACGCGACCTGATCGGTCCCGGCGGAAAGGTGGTCACCGACCTTCGCGAGCGCACGCTGACCGAGATCGACATCGAGGACGACGGAACGGTTGTCATCACCGGAAAAGCCGACGGCGTAGAACAAGCGATCCGCGATATCGAGGAGATCACCCGTGTCTACGAGGTGGGGCAGCGCTACAACGGCACCGTGGCGACACTCAAAGAGTTCGGCGCCTTCGTCACGCTCGGTAACGGCACGGACGGGCTTCTGCATATCTCCGAGATCGCCCCGTACCGTATCGAGAAGGTCGAGGACGTCCTGACGGTCGGGCAGAACGTGCCTGTTGTGATCAAAGAGATCGATGACCGCGGCCGCCTCAAGCTCTCGCTAAAAGCTGTCGATCCCGATTTTATAAAAAACACCAAAAAAAGTTAGGGCGCACTGACGCCCGTCGGTCCGAAGACGCCTCGTACACATCTGTCCTGTGTAGCGCAGCCCAAAGACGTGATACAATGCAGGTATTATTCGTACACAGCGGTACGTATTCACCACTAATGTTCTTGTATGGCAGACGAGCAACGCACCCAACAACCCGGAGGTACAAAAACCCCCTCGAAAAAATCCGGGAACAGCGCAAAACTTCAGCAGCTGCGAACGTTCTATAACGATCTCGAGAAGGCCCGATCCGCCGCAACCGGCGAGCAGGCTCCGCAGCAGGCCCAGGCACGAGATGTGCTCTCCGGCAAAACGCCGGACACCTCCCCGGCCGAGCAACCTGTTCCGAACGCCCCTTCACCCGAAACCGGCGAAAAAGAAGCGGCCGCCACCAGTCGCGCCAAGAGTTTGGCCGAGATCGAACAGGCGTTTCAAGAGAAAACGAGCGACCGGGACGTTGAGGATCGCCCGCTCGCGGCGATAGAAGAAAACGAGCGGGCCGCGGAACAAAAAACTCCTTCCGCTAGCCCAAAACAACCACACCCCGAAGCGAAGCAGACTCCGGAACCCGACGAGGAGTCAAAAACACAACCCACAGCGACGCCGGAGGAAACACCGGTAGCCGACGAACCACCGGCCACACAGCCGACACCCGAGAAAATACCGCCGCCGGAAGAAAATACCATTGAGTCGATTGATCGAAAGATACGACGAAAGCGCCAGGTGATCGAAGAGCTCGACGAAAAGGTCGCCCCCCTTGCCCAAAAGATCACTACCCTCAAACAACACAAGCAGACCGCGAGCGAGGAAGCCCAGCCGGTCACCGAGAAGCGAGAGTCTCTTGAGCAGCAGATCAGCACGATCGAGCAGCAGGAAACAAGCGCAAGCGGGGAGAGACGGCACGAGCTTGAGAATCAACGCTGGGAGCTGGAGCAGCAACTGCACGACCTTAAGCAAAAACACTGGGAAACAAGCGAGCAATTTGACGATATCGAGAGCCAGATCAACGACGTACACCAAGAGATCGGGCGGATCGAGGAGCAGAAGCACGAGCTCGCTGAAGAAATACAGATACTTGAAGAAGAAAAGCGCGGACGACAGCTGATCGCCGAGCTCGAAAGTATAACCGCGAAAAAGCGCGAGCTCGAAGACACCTGGATCGAGTTTTCCCGTAAACGGGATAAGATCCGCACGAAACTTGCTCCGCTGACCGACCGGGAGCAGCAGCTCGAGGACGAGAAAAAGCAGGTATTGGAAGAAGAGCAGCGCTCGTCCGACACCACCGCCCGTGCCGATGCCGAACGAAAGCGATGGAAGCTGGAGCGGCAGCGCCACGAGGTTGAGCAGCAACGCTGGGAACTCCAGCAAGAGCTTGAAAGTGTTGAACTCAAGACCGAGCGGCTCAAGCCGGAGTACCGCCAACTGGAAAGCCGTGAGGACGAGATCCTGACCGAGCTCGACGCGCTCCGACCCGAGGATGGGGAATAAGCGGACATCACACCGCAAAGCAGCGCTTCATTTCTTTCCCCGGTTTGGAAGCGCGAGACAGCTATTTTGAGCCGTTTTTTGAACGTAGTAACCCCGTATCTATGAGCGACCCACACCCACCACGCCGCACCCCCGATCATGCCCGTGCCCGAGCGGCCCTGAGCGGACACGCTCCTGCACAAACGACCAAGAACAGGGTGAGGGACGAAACGGAGAATACCGATGCGCCGGACCCGTCACGGGATTTTCGTACACGTGCCGGTGGAGGAAGCCCGGGCGAAGCTATGGAGAAAACCCGGCCAATTGACCACGACGAGCTGCCTCAGACCGAGCCGACCCCACTCAACCGCCCCGAGCCGGAGTACGAAGAGTACGAGCCGGAACAAGAGCCGGAACACGAATTAGAGCAAAAAACAGAAGCGCCGCCGTCCGCACCGCCGAATCCGCGCACCATTGCAAATAAAACCCCGGCGGACACCTCTCAGCCCGTACCTGAACCTTCCCCGCCACCGGTGGCACCACGCGAGCCTGCGTCCGCGCCCACAGCCCCCGACACCGATCGACGCGCGCCGGAGGCGTCGAGCGCTGCCGGTCAGCGCCGGCGAATGCCTTCGATCCAGACCTACGAAAGCGACGCGCGGGAGACCGTAGAGAAACAAGGGGCGTCGCTTTCGAGTATTCGCCAGGCCAGACTGCGTAAAGCTAGACTGAACAAAGACAATGCGTCCGCCGAACAACCATCAACCCGATCATTCGGTCAGCTTTTTGTGTTTTACACCAGCCTTGTTCTCGTGACCGCGGGACTGGTCTCGCTTCTTGTGGTCGGCTACCTGGTCTTTCTCGCCCCGGACGAAACGCCGATGATCACCCCGAGCGACACCCTGATCCTGAGCCAGTCAACCGTCCCGATCGATATTCGCGGCAAAGACCGCGCCGCCGTCATCGATGCGCTGGAAGACGCGATCGACGCGCACTCCGGCGGGTCACGCAATGATGTTGCGGTCTTTGTGTTCACCCGAAACGCCGGGGGAGGCGAGCAGATCCCGGCAGCGTCGTTCCTGGAGATCATCGAATCGAGGGTGCCGGCCGTTCTTGCCCGAAACCTCGATGATGCGTTTGTTGTCGGTGCGTTTACCGCCGATAGCAGCCCGTTTCTTATTCTTACAACCTCGTCATACGAACAGGTCTATCCGGCAATGCTCGCCTGGGAGCCCGCGATGACCTCTGATCTCGCCGGAATCATCACCGCGCGACCGATTCCGCCGAGTATTCAGTCAACCGACGTGATCGTTGACAACAAAGATGCGCGCGCTCTCCGATCAGCAGACGGCAGTGAGGTGCTTGTGTATCTCTTTATTGACACGCGCACGATCGTGATCGCGCCGGATACGGAGACACTGCGTCGGGCGATCACGGTGTACCGCACCGCCCGGCGGCTGTAGGATCCGGGTGGACGCTCTCTTTTGCTCCGTGATATACTGGGTCTATGACAGACGACACTATCGACGTAGGATACTATAAAGGCAAGCTCGAGGACGAGATGGAGGAGCTCGTTAGTGAACTTCAGCGTATCGGGAGGATCAACCCCGACAACCCAAGCGACTGGGAAGCCGTGGCCGCCAACCTGGGCCAGCCGCACTCCGCGGACCTGAACGAAGAGGCCGACGACATCGAGGAGTACGGGGAGCACGTCGCGATCCTCGAACAGCTCGAGATCCGGTTCAATGAGGTCAAAGATGCCCTGGAGCGCGTTGAGGAGGGGACCTACAGCGTTTGCACAGTGTGCGGCAAACAGATCGAGGAAGAACGACTGGAAGCAAATCCGGCCGCCCGTACCTGCAAGGCAGATATCGAGGAGATCTAACCCGCCACCGCTCTGGCGGGTTGTGTGTATCTGTTTTTTGGCATACACAAGAGCGTACGATCTATATGAATGTTGCCCGAATCCACAGCGCCCAAGTACGCCTTCTTGAAGCACAACCGGTTCGTATCGAAGTGGATATTACCCAAGGGTTGTACGCGTTCTCGATCGTGGGACTGCCGGATAAAGCGGTTGAAGAGGCCCGCGACCGTGTGTCCGCCGCCTTAAAAAACAGCGGCTACCCTTCACCAAAACAACAAAATCACAAAGTAATCGTCTCGCTTGCCCCGGCCCACAGCAAAAAGGAGGGCTCGGTATTTGACTGCGCGATCGCGGTCGCGTATCTAACCGCGATCGAGACACTTGAGGCAGACACCGACACCGCCTGTATCGCCGGCGAGCTCTCGCTTGACGGAAGCACCCGCCCGATCGCCGGGGCACTGTCACTGGCTACGTACGCCCGGGATCACGGCTTCACAACACTCTATGTCCCCCGTGAGAACGCGGCAGAAGCCGCGCTGGTGAGTGGTATAGATGTGTACGGCGTCGCCAACCTCACCGAGCTTGTTTCTCTGATCACGGGCGAGCTGACCCGAAGCCCTGAAGAGGCCCCCCAAACAGCGGTCAACCCTTCTCCCGTACCGTCGCTTGATATGGCCGAGGTGCGCGGGCAGGAGTCCGCAAAGCGCGGTTTAGAGATTGCCGCGGCGGGCGGACACAACGTAGCGATGAGCGGGCCGCCCGGCACCGGCAAAACGATGCTGGCCCAAGCCTTTCGCTCGCTTCTTCCTCAGCCGACCTTCGAGGAATCTCTGGAGATAACCGCTATTCATTCCGTTGCCGGAGAGCTCTCGGACGAGCCGATCATACGCGAGCGGCCGTTTCGTTCACCCCATCACACCTCTTCGTACACGGCACTCATCGGCGGCGGCGCCCTGCCGAAGCCGGGCGAGATCACGCTCGCGCACCACGGTGTTTTGTTTCTCGATGAATTTCCGGAATTTGACCGGCGAGTTGTTGAATCCCTGCGCCAGCCACTCGAGAACCGCTCAATAACCGTAGCCCGGACCGCCGGACACGCCACATTTCCGGCTAATTTCCTCTTGGTTGCCGCAATGAATCCGTGTCCGTGCGGTAATTACGGGACCGAAGGAAAGATCTGCCGCTGCAGCGCTCATCAACTCGCCCGTTACCAACAAAAACTCTCCGGACCGATCGTTGATCGGATCGATATCTGGCTCACGGTTGCCGAAGTTGACCACTCTCGCCTCAGTGACTACTCAACTCCGTCGGAAAGCACCGCTACTCTGCGAGAACGGGTTGCCCGGGCCCGTGAGTGTATGCACGAACGGGCAGAACAGCACGGTCTTGCCACAACGGTGAATAAAGAGCTTTCCTCGCGAGAGATCATCGAACACGGTCATTTCAACCCCGATTCTCACACACTCCTTACCGAGACCGCCCAACACTACGATCTTTCTGCTCGTGGATTCTACAAAGTCGCCCGGGTAGCCCGAACCATCGCCGACCTGGAAGAGAGTAGGGATGTTCTGCCGGAGCACATATATGAGGCGATCACGTACCGCCCGCAAACCGTGTAACGGGGATAACTCCGGGGAAGAAGTGGGTACTGTATGTTTATTTCGAGGGGATAATAGAGGGAGAGAAGAGAGTAAAACGGGGATAGTGCGCTCTATTTCTAAAAGTTATACCCACTATTCCCGTAACTTCCTATCGGTATCCCCACCATCAAATCTTTATTTACCAGCTCAACAAAGGTGTAGGAGTGTTCTTCTACACATACCCACAGCTATAATAGAGCTCATTTAAAAACATCTATACAAAGAACGGTGTCTGGGGAGAGTGATCTACCGGATTCGCAAACACCGGTCCGGGAATGGAATAGAGAACGATTAGGTGAGAAAGTGATCAAATACTTTTGATACATACAATGCGTGTCCGGTATTTTGAGAGCGGGAAGGTGTGGTTTATTAAACAAAATAACCGTGTTTTAAGATATTTTAAAGAGCTACTGTGTCACGTGATAACAAAAAACCGCGTTGAAGCGGGATGACTCGCAGGAGTGGCGTGTTTTGTGGGCGGGTTAGCGACACTGTGTTCTCAGGCCGCACGAGGCAAACGGGTTCGTTGCTCCGCGAACTTCGAAGTGAACGTGATTTCCGGTAGAGCGTCCAGTTGAGCCCATATACGCAATAACCTGACCTTGTTCAACACTTTGGCCGACCGATACAGTGTTTTGTGAGTTGTGGGCGTAGAGGGTCTGGGTACCGTTTGCGTGATCGATAACAACATACGTTCCGTACCCGCCGTTCCAGCCAGTGCGGGAGATTATAACCGTTCCCCGGGCAGAGGCTACGATCGGGGTGCCGTATCCGGCTCCAAAGTCAATACCGTTATAACCGTGCGTTCGCTGGGTCACGATCGCGCCCGGAGCGGGGTGGGCGTAGTATCCACTGCTTGGTGCCGGATTGGTTCGTGGTGCGCGCGGGGCGGGAGCGCTTGGAGTACCTGATCGCTGTGGTGATTGCTTGATCTCGCCGTTCGGAATGATCACCTCGTCCCCGATAAGCAGCACATCGTCGTCATTCAGGCGGTTAAATTCGCGTATTTCGTCCACATCCCCTCCAAACTCCTCGGCGATCGTGCTGAGGGAGTCGCCGCTCTCGACAACGTACTGAATACCGGTGATCGGAAGAATGATCAGCTTCTGACCGATCCTGATGTTGCCGTTCGCGCCGATATCGTTGCTCCAGCGGATTGTGTTGACCGATACATCAAACATCTCGGCGATCCGAGAGAGCGAGTCACCTTCACGCACCACATACTCACGAATACGTCCTCTATCATCACTCACATCGTCTCGATCAGGGCCGTCAGAGCGGCTTCCCGGGGAGAGCGCTTCGTTTCCGATGATGAAAATATCACCGCCACCCTGGGCGATGCTTCCCGGGTTAACATTTCGAGGGGCCTGAAGCAGGTTCATTGTTTGGCTGTTCGGGCGGTCAATGGCGGTAAATGAGTTACTGGATGAGTTCGGTTTTGTCTCTCGTTTCTCCTGCATCCCCCGGATAAACGAAAAGAACCCCGCCTCAACCGAGCGGGGAACCGCGCCAACACCAAAACTCCCGATGAGTGCCGCCGCCACAGCGATTTTACTCAATGAGCTGATACTTCGGTGTGTCACCTGATCCGATTCGTCCGTATGCAGAGGATCAGGGTCCTTCTGGGTGGGTAAAATAGGCGTTAATTATCGAACAATAGTGCGTATGTGCCGAGTCTTTAGTCGTTCGTGCCCGCACAGTCTCTCCCAAGCTTCTTCCAAGTACGCTGGCTATTCTAGCGCACTGACCCGGTAAGTCAATCGGTCATTGTGTATAGCGAAAATGTGCTACGATAGGCCGGTATGAGTGAAAATACTCCCGGAGAGACCGGTGGCGCGTCGGCTGCTCCTGTAATTCAACTTAATCCCCAACAACAACAGGCGGTAGAGCACATCGACGGCCCGCTTCTCGTTATCGCGGGTGCCGGCGCCGGAAAAACCAAAACACTGGTCTCGCGGATCGCTCACATTATCGCCCACGGTACCGCACCGGAGAGCATCCTCGCGATTACGTTCACCAACAAAGCAGCGGGGGAGATGAAAGAGCGGGTCGGGCTTCAGCTAAGCACCGATCAGCGCTTGAATCAGCCGGTCACGGGAGCGGGCCGGACGGTGGCGGGTGGTATGCCGTTCGTCTCTACATTTCACGCGCTCGGGGTGTATATTCTGCGGGCAAACGCAGCGCGGCTAGGTATTCCCAAGCACTTCTCTATTTACGACCGCTCTGACTCCAAACGCGCGGTCCGGGACGCGCTGAAAGCGGCGGACTACGACCCTAAGCAGTTTGAACCGGGCAAGATCCTCGGGATGATCTCTCGGGCCAAAGGAGAGGCGATGGATGTTGATGTGTTCCGAGCGCAGGAGATGGATTCACCGATGCGCCGGGCGGCCGGTGAGGTCTGGGAGCGGTACGCTACGCTGCTGGCCGACGAAAAAGCGCTTGATTTTGATGATCTTCTACTCAAAACACTCCAGCTCCTCGAGCGGGATGCGGAGGTTCGCGAGTTCTACCAAGACCTCTGGCGGTACATTCACATCGATGAGTACCAAGACACCAATCACGTTCAGTACCGTATCGCCCAGATCCTGGCCAAGAAACACCGTAATATCTGCGTGGTGGGCGACGTCGATCAGACGATCTATTCCTGGCGCGGCGCCCAGATCAAGAATATTCTCACGTTTGAGCAGGATTACCCGGAGGCCGAAACCGTTCTGTTAGAGGAGAACTACCGCTCCACCCAGGTTATTATCCAGGCCGCCAATCAGGTGATCGAGAAGAATCAATTTCGCAAGGACAAGCGTCTCTTTACCCAAAACACCGGCGGTGAGTTGATCGCGGTGAGCGGTTTTCGAAACGAAAGCGACGAGGCCGCGTACGTCGCGAGCGAGGCGAGCAAGCTGATCGCCGCTGGCGTGCCGGCCGAGGAAATCGCGGTTTTGTACCGAACCAACGTACAGTCGCGTGCGCTTGAGGAGGCGATGCTTACGCGGAACGTACCGTACCAGGTGCTCGGCACACGGTTTTTTGAGCGTAAGGAGGTGAAGGATGTTATCGGGTACATCAAAACCGCCCTCAACCCCTCGTCGATCACTGATTTTAAGCGCGTCGTGAACACCCCGACCCGAGGGATCGGCAAGGCGACGATGATGCGAATGATCGAGTACAAAGACAGCGAGCTCGGCCCCAAACAGCGGATCGCGGCGGAGAAGTTCCGCGCGATCCTGGAAAATATTCGCAAAATGGCTCAGGAAGCGGTCCCGTCGGAGCTCGTGAGCTACGTGATCCGTGAATCCGGCCTCGACGCCGCCCTTAAAGCTGAGGGAACCGACGATGCCGAAGAACGGCGAGCCAATATGTACGAGCTGGCGAACCTGGCTCAAAAATACGACCGGCTGGGGCCGGAAGAGGGGATCGAGATGTTGCTCTCAGACGCGGCCCTGGCGTCGGACCAGGACCAGTTGGCTGAGAAGAAGGACGGGGTGAAGTTGATGACCGTCCACGCCGCCAAAGGGCTTGAGTTCGATCGGGTATTTGTGGTTGGGCTTGAGCAGGACCTCTTCCCTCAGTCGCGTGAAGAGCTCGGCGAACAAGAAGAAGAACGGCGACTGTTTTACGTTGCCTTGACCCGTGCCCGGGCCAAGCTGTACCTGACCTACGCCGGAATGCGTACGATCTTCGGCCAGACCAATTTCCAACTCCCTTCCGAATTTCTTGAAGATATCGACGACACGCTGGCCGAGCGCGACGAGCCGGAGGAATACAGCAACACCGGCGGCCTCCTTGATGATGACCCGATCGTCCGGATCGAGTGGTGACTCCCACACCTGGTGACTCCCACCCCCAATTTCCTAGATGAAGTAGACCCCGTACAGTAAACCCCTTTCCACACCCTGTGCACCTCCGAGGTGCACAGGGTGATGGTAAAATGGTAAAATATAGCTATATGCGACGTCCAGATATTGCCCTGCACACATATCATCACATAGTGCTTCGCGGCGCACGTGGTATGGCATACTTACACAGACAGGCAGACTGGTGGCACTGTGCTCAGCTTCTCTATTATCTCAACGATTCACACAGTATACGTAACTGGAAGCGGTCCGTCACTAAACAAAATAAAAACCCATTCCATTGGTTGGAGGAGTGGCCAGTACGTGATCCGATCACATCTGTCCTCGCTTTTGCCCTCCATAAAAATCACCTTCACATAATCCTAAATGAGACACGAGAAGGTGGCATATCAGAGTTTATGCAACGGTTTGGAGATAGTATGAGTAAGTCATATAACCAAAGGTTTGGTGGGGCAGGTACTATTTTTCAGGGGCCCTATAAAAGTCGGCTTATTAAAACAGATGCTGATATGCGTAACGTGGGGTTATATGTAATGGCTAAAAATGTTATGGAGCGATATCCAAAAGGCGGCATCAAAGGTGCGGCTATGAGTTTCACCAATGCAATTAAGTGGGCCACGGCAGATAGTTTTAGTTCTTTTCCTGAGTATGCTGGCGGCCGACATTCGCCGATTGTTGAGCCGGATGTGCTTAAAACAGTATACGGCACTCCCGATCAGTTTATAAAAGATGCTCAGGATTACATAACGCATTACACCGAGCGAACAAACAGTCTTGGTGACCTTGCCTTGGAATAAAGAAAGAGAAGTTTGTGCACCTCCGAGGTGCACACAACGTGGGGGTGAGAGGTCGCGATCGGGTGGGTTTTTGCAATTTCTAGACGGGCGTGCTGTAATTACTCAATGAAAGATAACGGGGAAAAACCGAGAAACAGTCCGCCAAACAAACCGAAAAAATCACTCGGACAACACTTCCTAACGTCCGTTGGTGCGATTAAGCGGATCGTGGACGCCGCGGACATTCAAGAGGGGGAAACAGTGCTCGAAATCGGTCCCGGGAGGGGAGTGCTCACGAAAGCGCTTCTCGAGGCCGGGGCGCGGGTCGTCGCGGTGGAGAAAGACGAGGCGCTCGCCGCCGAACTTCACACAACCTTTGCGGACGCGGTGGTGCGCGGACAGCTGACGCTTGTCGTTGACGATATCGAGAACGTTCAGGTCGAGCGCCTCCCTTTGCTTGCCTCCGGCGCTGCGAATGAGGTGTCCGCCTACAAACTCGTCGCCAACATCCCGTACTACATCACCGGTTTGATCATTCGCCGGTTTTTAACCGCCCGGATACAACCGAGCGCTCTGGTTCTGTTGGTGCAAAAAGAAGTGGCTGAGCGTATTGGTGCGCGCGACGGAAAAGAAAGCTTGCTTTCGATATCGGTCAAGCTGTACGGTGAGCCGAGAACGGCCGGGACAGTGAAGGCGGGCAGCTTTAATCCGCCCCCCAAAGTGGACTCAGCGATCCTGGTTGTGGATCAGATCTCATGTGAGCGGGTACGGGGCGTTGACGAAGCGGAACTGTTTAACCTGCTTCATCTCGGCTTCGGACAGAAACGCAAGCAGCTTGCCGGTAATCTGGCGCGCCGGTACCCTGCCGCGCAGGTGCGCTCGGCACTCGAGCGGTGCCGGTGTGACGCGCGAGTGCGCGCCGAGGATCTCTCGGCGGGAATGTGGCTCTGTCTGGCGCAGTCGCTGAGCAAGAGTGACTAACCCCCTGATCGAATCAGTGAACGTGTTACAAAAAACCCGCAACGTGATGTCGCGGGTTTTTGTGTGGAGTACGGCGCGTTCGCTAATTGCCGAGCTTCAGTTTGGTTCGGATGAGCCGGAAATTGTTTTCGAATCCGAGCGCGGTCCAGATGTCGACCGAATCAGAGTCCGGGTCGCCGATCACGTGCGGAATCGGGTAGCGGTACAGCATATCGTCGTCTGAGCCGAAGTTGCCGCAGACACCACCGCGCCGGAACTCGTCAACGACCGACCACGGACCCCACGGCTCTTCGGCCTCGAGGACCGTCCAGGTGTCCGGTTCGCTCCAGTAGTACTGCTCATAAATGTCGCTCTTGTTCTCAAAGACCGGCGGAACGATCATAATAAAGCGACCGATGCGTGGAAGGAAGGTTACGACCGAGCGGCCGCGGTTGAGCGGTCGGTTCACGCTCGCGTCACCATCAATAACGCCCATCTGGGGTTCGTACTCGATGTTGTCGATGACCACACGCCCACCCTCCAAAACAAGCCGGTTGTTCTGAATACTCGAGGCGTTCGCGGCGATGATCTCTTCCACCGGCAGGGCGTTCTCGTTGATCCACTGGGTGTCGGTAAAGAGCGGTGTGCCCTGGCTCAGGGTGTTGGTCCAGACATCGTCTGATCCGGTGCTGGCCAGAATCTGGTACGCGCCGCGGTTCTCTTCCTGTCCGTACGGAACACGCATCAGGTAGACCGAGCGGTTGCCGACCGATGGATTTCCTGACTCGGCGATGCTGTAGAGGTATCCTTCTCGGCGGGACACCTGGTACCAGTCAAAGTGAATGAAGCTGCGCGGGTGAATGCCGGACGAGGCGAACGAAACGCCGGTTGGCGAGAAGGTGGAGCCACCGTTGGTGCTTTTGAGAAGCTGACTTACGCCCGACGCGAACGGTCCGGTGTAACTCCAGCGATAGGTCACGTCGTCGTCGACCGTGCCGAGGCGCCCCTGTCGGCTGGCGTCGTTCGGGTGAATGTCCTGCATCGTGGCCACGGTCTGCCAGACCGAATCATTGAGCGAGCTTGAGCGCGCCGTTCGGCACTGGAACGATACGTCGGTAATGCGCCGCGACGACTCGGCAAACGAGCCGCGGTCTTGGTTTAGGACGTTCGCGTCGCTGTCCGGCTCCTCGCCGAGGCCATCAAAGCGCGGCCAGTCGTTGATATCCCGGTCCTTAAAGGAACCCCCGTCTGAATCCGGCGTATCGGAGCCGAATGAATCGGTTCCGCTCGGAACGGTACCGCTGTAGGAGGCGAACTGGCAGCTCGGCAAGCTGGTGCCGATCGTGGTTATGGTGAAGTCGGTCGGGGTTGAGCTCTCACACAGCGAGCTCACGGTTACACACGAGCCGAACGGTTTGACAAAGCCAAGGGCGCAGGTCTGCGGGAGCGGAAAGTAAAAGAGCTCGCGGTAGGCGTCCATCCCCCAGCTTGTTTTGAACCGTCCGCTTGGAAATCCCGTCCGCACGGCTTCGTGCTGGAGCACGATCGTCCCGTCGCAACAGACATCGGTAATAGTGGTAAATCGACCGCCGAACGGAATATCCTGCGCGTGCCCCGCCGTTCGTGCCCCGCCGAGAAATACCGCCGTGGCGATCAGCGAGACCGAGAACACAAACGCGAGGACGGTAAGGGAAAAAGATAGTTTCATACAGGAAGAAGGTATTTAAAAGGGTTCATAATCAAAGCGGATGTCGTTGCTCTCTCCGTTGCCGGTGCGGACAAGGATACGTAACGCCAGGGCGTTGGGGAACCGGCTCTGGACCCGGAGCCGGCCGTCTCGCGTGAGACGACTGAACTGCTTGCTCAGCTCGTTTCCGAGATCGGTGTCGAGGGTGAACGTCAGCGTGGTTCCGTCAGGCGAGTCTATGGTCTGGTGGTTTTCCGCGCTGGTGTGGTTGGTCACGATCGTGTTTCCGGTCGGGGTAAAGTGCATGCCGTGTATCGTGATACGGTCGCCGTTCGTGCCGCTCGACGGGCTGACACGGGCGATGACCGGTGCGGGGTCTTGGACGTCAACGCTACCGGAAGCGGTGCCGGAGCCCTCTGGTGAGCCGGCCAGTTCATTGAGTTTGGCGCGGGTTGTCCGGCCGACGAAACCGGTTCCTCGGACGAGGTTCCAGGGAGCAAGGATCTCGGCGGCGTACTGCTCCTGAAGGGCGATCACGGCGCGTGTGGTGAGCGAGCCAAAAAAGTCGGTCTCGTTGCCGGGCGCACCGGCGCCGCTCGATGCGATCCGGATACCCGGCACGGCGTTGAGCATCTGCTGGAGGGTGCGCACCTGCGGACCGCGATCGCCGGGGGAGAGGTCCGCCGTGAGGCGGCCGGTGACCGTCGGTGCGCCTCCCTGGAGCTGGGCGAGCTCTGCCTGAAGAGTGGCTATCTGCGCCTGAAGCTGCTGGATCATAGTTGCGTCTTGAGCGGATGCGCGGGGTACAGAAACACAAAACCCGACGACACTGACAAGGACAACACCGACAACGAAAGCACTTTTTGTATGCGTGAAATAATTCATACGGAAAGTATAGCATCTGAGAAAGTAATCAACAGGTTCGGGTGGGGAAATGTCTGATATACTTCTTTGTATATGGTACCAAGTAAAACATTTTTGATTGTTGTCGGGGTGATTGCGGGGTTGGGGGCGCTTGTTATTCTTAGCACGTTTATTTCTACCGGTGGGTCGCTCACGTATTTCAGCGGTGACACGCAGCTCGGTGAGCAGGACCGGGCGGGAGGAACGGCGAATCGGATCGGGACGTCGGGCGAGTCGTACCGGCCGTTTGATCCCGACGCGTCGGGCGAGGACGCCACCCTCACGGTTCAGTTCCGTGAGTACCTGAGCGCGTCGACAAATAACGCGTCGGTCAGCGACGCCGATGCCGCGGTTGCCGCGGATAACACACAGCTGGTCCGGGACTTTCTGGCGCAGCACGATATAGCCGCGTACCTTCAGCGGTACAACAAAACAACACGTGATGACCTCACGATCACTGCGTCCGGTGATATCCAGACATACGGAACACGGGTTCTGGGTGCGTTTATAAACGCCGATCCAGAAACCATCGGAACCGAACTCGTCCTCTATCAGCGGGCCCGGGAGACCGACGACGCCGTTGAGCGCGAGCGGCTCCTGACCGAGCTTGCGGTGATCCACCAGCGCTACGAGCGTATCCGACAGAACCTTGTGCAGGTCCCGACCCCGGAGCAGGCTGTCGAGGCCCATCTGAAGCTGGTGAACAGCGTCGCGCTGATGGTTAAACGGACCGAGGGGATGGCGGCGATGGAAGCAGACCCGATCCGGGCGGTGGTGGATGCCGGAGCGTATCCGGTTTTTGCCGATACGTTCGTGGATGCGTACGAGGAGATGATGGCGTATCTCGAAGCGTCGGGTGTTCGTTTTGCCCAGAGCTAGTCTCGGCGGTGTCCGAAACTGCGATATACTAACGTAGAACGAACAGAGGTGGCGGTTACTAATCTAACAAGGCACACGATGGCACTATTTACACACACGATTCACCGGCAAGAAGATGGGCAAGAAAGTGGGCACGGAGGAAAGCGGAAAGCGGGGCGCTTCTCACCGAGATTTTTAGGGGGCGCACTTCTTGCCGGCTCGCTTGCTCTTAGTTTTTTCACTGTTGCTCCGACCGTGTTCGGGGTCGTTGGCAACCAGAACGTACCGGTCGTTGACGAGGCCAACATTCAGGTTAATTCAGAAAGCGTGCGCGCGCTCGAAGAGCTGGTGGGCCTGCTCAGTGAACTGGTCGAGAAAGAGGTCCGCCGTGACCCGGAAGACGAAGGCGAGGCAAAGGCGGCACTTGTCGAGAAAAACAAAGAAACACTGACCGACATCCAGAAGGGCTTTTCCGGGTACCTCGATAATCGCTATCTGTCGGACTGCAACGGTCCGACGCAGTCACCGTACGCCGAGGACCAGCCGGATCTCTACTTCCAGGAAGTAGCGGAAAGCGAGTTCAATCGCTTTATGGAGAAGTCGTATGGCTTCTCCGTGTGTGGTAGCGCCGGCTCATCGGACACCGGGCCGGAGCCGTACTCGGACGCGGTCGCCGAAGGGCTCCGCCGGTCGAACCCGTCGTTTGACAGTACGTACTACGACCGCAACTACACCTTCGATGACGTGACCGGGAGCGCCCAAAACTCAGAGGCGTTTTACGGCGGTGACTTCAGCCAGGGCGGCTGGAATTCATGGTTTGCGATGACGCAGGTGCCGGACAACAACCCGTACGGCGCGTTCGATAAGGCTCAAGAAGCACTGAATCGCCGGACCGCCGCGGCGCTCGAGACCGAGCGGCTCAAGCTTGACTGGAACCAGGGGTATCACGGCAACGTTGAGGTTATTGAAAACCCCGATACCGGAGAAATCGTCGGCCAGCGAACTATTACTCCGGGAAACATTAATCGGGAGAAACTCAGCCGGGCGGTCGGTTTCTGTGACGACGCGCTCACCCAGATCGGTGAGCACGGATCGTCGGTCGGGGCGGAGAGTGTGGTGGCCGACCTGGTTGCCGCGTGTGACCAGATCGAAGAGGACATGAAGACCGGCGGGGTCTTGGAAGAGGATTTCCTCGACACTTTTGATTCGTTCATCAACGATCTGTTTGATATCAATCTTCAGGAGTACTTCGACAATATGGTCGATATGCTCGAGGACGCCGCGATGGATGTCGCAAAGAACATCATCAACAGCATAATCGCAAACTTCTTCTAGTAGCTCTACGCTATGCCGTTATTCCTGAGAAAATTCCTTCTGGGCGGAGTCCTGGTATCACTTATCGGGATCGGTGTTTTCGCGCCGGTTGCGGTCGATCCGACCGAGGGGGTTTCGGTTCAGACGGTTGAAGCGGATGGCTTGTCAAATCTGGAACTTGCTTTACAAATCATAAAAGCGAGCGCGACTGTTGGCGGTAGGGTTGCGGGTAACATCATTGCCGCTGAAGTGGCTAAGGCGCAAGAGAAGGCTGCTATTTTCCTCTCCAATGTCGTCCTGTGGATCACGTCCTGGTTCTTATGGCTGGCCGGGGTGTTGTTGAACGGCACCGTTGTGCTCGTTGTTCTCAATATGAAGCATTTTGTTGAGGCGATAGACGTCGTGAGCGCCGGTTGGACTATGTTCCGGGACCTGGCGAACATAGGGTTTATTTTTGTTCTGCTCTATATCGGGATCAAGTTTATGTTCAACAGCGGCGACAACCAGGCCAAAGGCTTGTTGCGCAATCTCATTCTCGTCGCTCTCTTGATCAACTTCAGCCTCTTTTTCACCCAGGTGGTCATTGATTTCAGCAACTTTCTGGCGGTAGAGTTGCACCAGGCCATCAGCGACGAGGCGGCGGCCAACCCCAACGTCTCGGGCTGTGACACGACCACGAACCAGGCCGATAGCTGTATCTCTAACATCTTCGCCGACACGCTGATGGTCATCGAGGTGTACTCGCCGGGCGACGCCAACACACAACCCACCGCCGGTGATCACCTCGCCGGCGCCGTGAGCAGTGTCTTTACGAGATTGATTGTGATGATCGCCGGATCGGCCGTGATGATCATCGCGGCTTTCGTGCTTCTTACCGCCGCTCTGCTCCTTATCTTGCGTTTCGTGGCGCTTGTGTTCCTTATGATCGTCTCACCGCTGGCCTTGGCGGCGTTCATCCTCCCGCAGACCGCCGGCCAGGGACAGAAATGGCTCGGGGCCTTGATCAAACACTCCTTCTTTGCTCCGGCCTTTTTCCTGATGCTGCTTTTGGTCATAAAGATCGTCGCCAGTCCGGCTTTTACCACGCTTCGCTCTGAGGCCTCGGGCGGGTTTATCAGCGGGGTTGCCGCGGGAGGAGGGGCGATGGTTATCCTGATGTTAAACTTTATCGTTGTCATCGCCTTTCTTGTCGGATCGATACTTCTCTCTTCCAAACTGACCGGATCGATCGGAGGAAAGGTGGCGAACAGCACTTTCTCGCGACCGCTCCGCGGTGTGGGAGGGCTTGCGGGCCGAAGCACGATCGGTCGGCTCGGCCGGAAAGCTGAGGAGAAATTAAACGATTCACGGCTCGGAAATTCCCGAATCGGGACGACGCTCCGAAGCTTTACCACCCAAAAAATGGCCAAGGCCAAGTACGGCGGCGGCAAATCCGCTGTGGACGCAGCGAAGGAAGAGGGGGTACGGAAAGGAAAGATCGAAAATATAAATACACAGGTCGAGAATAGAGGAAAACAAGAATTCCAACAAGAACGGGCAAACCTTGCGCGCGGCCATCAGAACGTCGCTCGTCGGGAGGAACGGGCTGCCGGAGCGGATATTGCCCGGGCGCACGGCGATGTAAACAGGAGCCAGAGTCGGTATGAAGGCGTTCGAGACCAACAGCGATCCGAGGTTGACGCGACAAAAGAACGAAGGGATCGAGCCGGCACCCTTGCCACCGAGCTTGATCAAAAGATAGCTCAGGTCGACACCGAGATCGGTGATCTCGAGGAGCAGTCGCGCACCGCTATGCAGGAACGTCTCGAGGCGTTACAGAACGAAGAGCAAGAGCTGGAAGCTCGGGTAGAAGAATCACAGCGTTCAGGGGTCCTCGACGCGAGTGGCAATCCGGCCGGCCCCGACCCCGAGTTAGTGCGCCGGCTTGAAGAGAAAAAGGCGGAACGGGAAGGGCAGGAACAGAGCTTGGCTTCAGGAACAGTGGCCGACACCCCCGAGCTTCAGCAGAAGCGCCGAGAGCGTGATGAGGTGCAGGTGCGGCGGGATCGAGCGCAGACGGTACAGCGTGCGCGTGCGGCTCAGGTTCGTGATGTAAAGCGTTCCTATGCGCAACAGAAGGCAGCGGCCCGTCAGGATCGAACAGCTGCGGCTCAACGGAAAGAACAGGCGGAACAACAGGATGCTCAGGCGCGCCGGATAAGAAAAGACGCGGAACAGGAAGAACGGGACGCAGTCAAAGAACTTCAGGACCTGAGAAAGAACCTCGAGGACCTGAAAAAGAACTTCGGAAAAAGTAAGGGAGTTGAAGACGCCCTTAAAACACTTCAAAATGAAGGTGTGTTGCAACCGCCGACCCCTCCCGCCGGCGGACCTTCGGGAGGCAGTGGTGGAAGCGGGACCGGTAGCGGTGGTGGAACAGGTGGCGGACCCTAGGGTGAGTGCAGCGTGAGTAATTATTCAGAGCAATGGCAGATCAAGAACAACAACAACTCGCCGAGTATGTCTCAGCGCTCCCGGAGAGCGTTCGGGCGGTCGTGCTTTCTCCGGATACGCCGGCAACGATACGCCAGGTTGCCCGCGCGAGCGGTGTCGCGGAAGAGCGACTGACCGACGTGGTCGATCAGACTATGTACACCCTGATGGGGGTGAGTCCGATGTCCCGATTCACGAAGTCGCTCGAAAGCGAGGCGGGAGTTCCGGGGGAGATCGCCGCGCGGCTGGCGAGCAGTTTAGGGGAGATCGTCTTTCGCGATCCGCGGGCCAACACATTTCTCAAAGAGATGGATACATCGGATGGCCGGCGTGGCGGGAGATCCGGAGCGGCCGAGTCTCCCCGGGACGCCGCGCGCAACGCGCTCTCGTCCTCGCGAAGAGGGAGCGATCGCCAGAGTGACGGGGCGCGCTCTGCTCCTGCACCGCGCGATCTACCCGGCGCCGAGAGAGGTGCCGAAGAAGGCTCTCTCGGTGGTTCGGAGCGTGGGGGACGGGCGATGCCGCGAACACAGGCGCCGCGGCCGCAAGCAAAGCGGCCACCGGCCCCCGCGACACCGCCCAGTGTCTGGGACGATGACGAGCCGGTAGCGGGCGGCGCGGATAACGCAGCCCGATCGGTTCCGCAAAAACCCTCAAGTGCAAACCAGCGGATCGAAGGGTTTGACTCGTTTCAAGAGACTGATCACGACCACCACAATCTCTCGCGCGGCGAGGTGCTGGCCGGTATCGAAGACCCCAACGGGGAGCACGGTCCGCGCGATGTTGTCGCGGACGGTGAGATCGAGCAAGATTCGCCGGAGACAAACGACCCGGACGAACGGTACGGGGAAGTGGAGGATCCGTACCGCGAGCCGATCAGCTAGGTTCTCGCTGCCGGACTCTCGCTCTCTCGTGTTGTGCCGTGTACAACCGAAATAGCGACAATGCGTACACAAAAAGCAAGTGCGTTCGTAGAAGCGGGAAACTAAAACCTGTACATAAACTATGAGATTTCACGTCCCCCAATATATAGAGGTAGAAAACAAGCTGTTCGGGCCGCTTACCTTGAAGCAGTTCATCTACATTGCCGGCGGGGTCGGCGGATCGGTCGCGCTGTGGTTTTTGGTCCCGTACCGCCTGGTCGCGATCGTGCTCATTGTTCCGGTCGCGCTTCTTGCCGGAGCTCTGGCGTTTTACAAGGTGAACGAAAAGCCGTTCATCGAGGTTCTGGAGGCGGCGTTCTACTACGCCACCGGGTCAAAGCTGTTTATCTGGGACCGGCGACGAAAAAAACCGAGCAAAAAAGCACTGGAAGAGGCCGAAAAGAAAGAGGTGCGCGCCGGTGTTCCGCGTCTCGGCGGGGCGGGCAAGCTCAAGAGTATGACCTGGAACCTCGATGTCGGTGACGGCAACGGGACCGAAGAGCGAGAGATGCTGGAAAAAGAGGAGCAGCGAGGCCTTACGAACGAGCAGGCGAACGAACCGCAGGCCGCGCCGGCGGCAGAAAAAACCGGACCGAGCGATTCGTAGGGTTTTTGATGCGCGGTAGCATTCAGCAAGAAGGAGCAGGCTGCAGAGCGCCGGACCGCGCCGTTGTTGACAGCGCCGATATGCTACACTAGAGACAGTATTTACTATGGCAACACGAAGCACCCCGTCACAAAAATTCATTCCGATCAAGGAAATTCGCGACGACGTTGCGATCCTGAAGAACGGTTCCCTGCGGGCGATCCTGATGACCTCAACGGTCAACTTCGGTTTGAAGTCAAAGGAGGAGCAGGAATCAACGCTGTATCAATTCCAGAACTTTCTTAATTCGCTTGATTTTTCAACACAGATCTGTATTCAGTCACGCGAGCTCGACATTCGGCCGTACATTCAGCGGCTCGAAGAGCGCCAGAAGGAGCAGGTCAACGATCTGCTCAAAATTCAGACCAAGGAATATATCGAGTTCATCAAAACCTTCACGGCAAAAACGAATATAATGTCGAAACACTTTTACGTCGTCGTGCCGTACACGCCGACGGTGAGCACTTCTTCCGGCGGTGGTATCCTCGGCGGGCTCAAGAGCCTGATCGGCAAAGGGGGGACAAGCGAAGAGAAGAAAGAAGCGGATAAACAGTCGTTCGAGCAGCAACGAAGCCAGCTGGAAGCACGGGTGTCGGTGGTGGAGCAGGGACTGATCCGCACCGGCGTTCGGGCCGCTCGTCTCGGAACGGACGAAATAACCGAGCTGTTTTACCAGACCTTTAATCCCGGGGAGACCGATTTGCCCACCACCGGTGCGGAGGAGGAAAAGTAGGGTGGTCGTGGTTGTATCAATACAGATCTATGAGTATCCTTGGATTCGGAAAATCAAAAAAAAGCACGGTGCGTGATGAAGATCTCATCCTCCCCCATCAGTTAATGGATGCGGAATCACTCGAGCTCGAGGACATCATCGCCCCGAGCGCGCTTAAGATAACCCCGAAAGAACTTCATCTCGGCGACAAGATGATTCGAACGCTGTTTGTCATCTCGTACCCGCGGTACCTGACCGAGAGCTGGTTTTCCCCGGTGATCGATCTGGATAAAGTGTTTGATATTTCGATCTTTATTCACCCGATCGAAACCAGCCAGATCCTCAAGAAGTTTCAGAACAAAGTCGCCGAGGTGCAGAGCCAGATCCACGAGCGGGAAGACAAGGGGTTGGTGCGTGATCCCCAGCTCGATACGGCGTACCAGGACCTGGAAAACCTGCGCGATAAACTCCAGCAGGCCCAGGAGCGTTTGTTTGATGTCGGGCTGTACATCAGCATCTACGGCGACGACAAAGAGGAGCTCGATAAGGTCGAGTCCGAGATCCACTCAATTCTTGAGGCAAAACTGATCTACGTGAAACCGGCGCTGTTCCAGCAGGCTGAAGGATTCCGGAGCGTTATACCGATCGAAACTGATGAGCTCGAGGTGCACTCAAAACTGAACTCGACCCCGCTCTCCAGTTTGTTCCCGTTTGTGTCGTTCGACCTCACGTCGGATTCCGGTATTCTCTTCGGGGTGAACCGGCACAACTCGAGCTTGGTCCTGTTTGACCGGTACAGTCTTGAGAACTATAACTCGGTGACTCTGGCGAAATCGGGTTCCGGAAAGTCGTACGGGACGAAACTCGAGATCCTGCGGTCGCTGATGTTCGACACCGAGGTGATCGTGCTCGACCCGGAGCGCGAGTACGAGTACCTGGCCGAGGCGGTCGGTGGGCGGTACTTTAACATCTCGCTTACTTCCCAGCACCACATTAATCCGTTTGACCTGCCGATGCCGACCGAAGGCGAATCAACCGCGAACATCCTGCGCTCGAACATTATTCACTTGGTCGGGCTGTTCCGTATTATGATGGGTGGTCTGACCCCGGAAGAAGACGCCATTATCGACAAGGCGATCACGGAAACGTACGCCCTGAAGGACATTACGCCGGACGCCGATCTGACCAAGGTCGAGGCGCCGCTGCTGTCGGACTTCGAGACGGTGTTGTCGGGTATGCAGGGCGCGGAATCGCTCTCCCAGCGCCTCTCCAAGTACACCGAAGGAACCTGGGCCGGGTTCTTGAACCAGCCGACGAACGTCGACATCGAACAAAAGTTCGTCGTGTTCTCGCTGAGAGATATGGAGGATGAGCTGAAGTCGGTCGCGATGTATATCGTGACCCACCATATCTGGAACGCGATCCGCCGCCGGCTCCAGAAACGTCTGCTGGTCATCGACGAGGCGTGGTGGATGATGAAATCAGAAGACACCGCGTCCTTCCTGTTGGGGCTGGCGAAGCGTGGACGAAAGTACTACCTCGGCCTTTCGACGATCACCCAGGACGTCGGCGACTTCCTGAAATCACCGTACGGCCTGCCGATCATCACCAACTCGTCGATGCAGTTTTTGATGAAACAGTCTCCGTCCGGGGCGGAAAAACTCCAAGAGATCTTTCATTTAACCGAAGAAGAAAAATACCTGCTAATGGAGTCCGATGTCGGGGAAGGCATCTTCTTTGCCGGCCTAAAACACGTGGCAATCAAAGTCATCGCCAGCTACACCGAGGACCAGATCATCACCTCGGATCCGTCTGAGGTGATGGCGATCAAGAAATCGAAAGAAGAGTTTAATGATCAGGAGGCAAACAAAGAACAAGAACCTATAAATTAGTATGGCCGAGGATCGCCCGTACAGCAGAGACACTCGTGGTAAAGCCGGACCGGCCCCGGTGGCGCCGGGTGGCGTGGGGCCTCGCCTGAGCAACGAGGCCGACGAAACCGGCGCTTCAAGGAAAGCAAAGAAACCCGACCCGGAGTCGCGCGCCGCGGAATCTCGTTCAACCGAATCGAGAGGTTTTGCGCGACCGGTTACCATCCCGACCCGCCGTGGCCTGACCCGGGCGAGGGCAAAGACCCGCCGTATACAGCGGCTTCGCCGAGCCGGGCAAAAGGCCGCGACACAGACGAACACTAAGTCTAAAAAGAAGCTCACCGGCTGGAAATTCTGGTCGGTACTCCTGCTGGCGATCCTCAAAGATATCGCCGATATCTTGGTCACGCTTGCGGTCGTTTCTTCTCTCTTGAGTCCGGTGATGGCGGTGATACTGACGGTTGTGATCGTCCCGTATTACTTCTTCAGCGGCGTTGTGCCGACCACCCGCAAGCTGGTGATGTGGATCGCGACCGCTGTCTTTGCCTATATACCGCTTTTGGCCGCACTCCCCACCGCCACGATAAACGTGATCCTCACGCGCGTGTTTGAAAACAACGATCTGATACGTTCGATCACCCACAAGGCAAGCCTGCGGGGGAACATTAAACGAGCGGCCCGCCGAAAGGCTGCCTCGGCGGTATCTGGGGATTAACGATGGTTGCGCCGTGCTAGAATACACCAAACGATATGTCTGCCCGTTTCTCACTCACTGTCGTATCGCTCGCGTCACTCGCTTTCTTTTGTGGCGGGACGCTTCTTGTCCAGGCTCAGGCCAGCGACTTGGTCTTGCGCGCCCGGCCGGCACACATTGCCGTCGGTAAATCCGCAACGATCGAGATCGTGACCTACGATCTCGATATTCCCAGCGCGCGCGTTACGTGGTCGGTCAACGGCGAAGAGCGTCTTTCTGAGATCGGGCATTCACGATTTACCCTTACCCCCCGGGAGCCGGGCCGGTACCGGGTCCGAGCCAGCGTGGCGACACCGAGCGGTATTTTTCAGGCCACAACCGATGTGACGGCCGGGTATCTTGATCTGGTGGCGCAGGCGCGAGGGTACACCCCGCCGCTGTACCGCGGACGCGCTCTGCTCGCTCCCCGGGTGGGCGGGAGCATCGTGGCGGTGCCGCATCTGACCGATGCGCAGGGGCGGCCGTACCGGGCCAGCGAGCTTATGTACCAGTGGTCGCGCGGCGGGTCACGTCTGTCGTCCGCGTCCGGCATCGGCCGGCAGACCCTCTCGATCCCCGCCACCGACAGTTCTCGGGATAAATCGGTTTCGGTCACGGTTACCAGTCCGGACGGGTACGCCGGTGCCAGCAACAGCCTTACGCTCTCGCGCAGCGCGCCGCAGGTGCTGCTGTATCATATGAATCCGCTGTACGGGATCGAGTGGCACAACGCACTCATCGGTGCCGAATCGCTCTCGACCCGGGAGACCGGTCTTGTTGCCGTGCCGTATTTCTTCGGAGTGACCGAACCGACCAGTTCATCGCTCCGGTACGTGTGGCAGGTGAACGGCCAGGTGGTGGCGGATGCCTCGGGCCGACACACCCTTCAGGTCGGGACGCCGGAGAACGAGGCGGCCGGCCGGGCGGATGTATCGGTCAGCGCCGTGTATACCGCTCTGTTCCAGAACGCCCGAGCCGAGACTCAGCTTGAGCTCTCGGAGGATACGAGCGGCGGGATTGTTTTTTAATGTTTCTCCGTATGCGAAAATCACTCATCTTTAGTTTCTCTATCTCGATCTCGGTGGTTATACTGCTGTTTGTGCTCGGGTCCGGTTTGGTGTTTCCGCTCACCGTCGCTGCCCAGGACTACGTTCCGCTCGCTCCGATTCCCGGCGTCGCGGAGGGAAGTGATGTGACGATCGAGTCGTACGTCAAAGACATCTTTGTGCTCATCGTCAGCCTCTCGACCGTGCTGGCGGTGCTGCTGATCACGATCGGCGGTCTGCAGTATATGACCGCCGGCGACAACCCGGGCAAGGTAACGGCGGCGAAAGAGCGCATCAAAGGTGCGGTAATGGGGTTGTTGCTGATCTCCGCCGCCTGGCTTATTATCTACACGATCAACCCGGACATCCTCGGGCTTGGATTCCTGGAGAACACGCAACCCGGGGCGTACTCGCAGGATCCTTCAGAGATTCAGATCGAAGAGGTTGTCTTCAACGATGCCTTTCGGGGAGAAGAGTACCGAAACGATCTGTCTCCCGGTGTTGTGTTTTCGCATCCGGTGTCTGAGTATGACGCGGAGATCGCCGATGGGGAAATCCCTCCGGGACTTTCGTTTGAATCAACAAGCACCGGAGTACGCCTTATCGGTACTCCGACCGAGGTAGGAGAGTTTACCTTCACCATCAAAATAGAAGATAACAGCGGTCAGGAGTTTGAGTTCAACGAAACAATCGAAATTTTTGAACCTCAAGTGCACGACCCTGATGGCCCTAAAAGCCTCACTAGATACGATGGTGCTTTTGAGCCTGCGCTTGGCCCCAAGATCTATCGTAGAATACATCAGCCAGGGTCTTTTTTTGGGGGCAGTACAACATATGTGTACGGCCCTTACAACACTATCGAGGAGTGTGAGAGGTACGAATATGGACACCGTGACGATATTCACGAGCAAATGGAAAACAGATACAATGAAACCAACGTAAACAATGACTCTATTTGCTGGGATTATGACTAAAACCAGTAGAGCGGTCTCCCTATGAAAAAAAGTATTCTTATCACCAGTATAGTGCTCCTCACTCTGACACTGCTTGGTATCGCGTTGTATTTCTACCTGCCGATCGGTGAGGTGAATCCGGAAACCGGCGAGGTGACGACTGTGCGGGACTACTTCCCGATCGCCGGGGAACAGCCGAGCGAGGGCGGATCGCAGACGAGCGGAGCTTTCGGCCAAGGAGAAGGTGAGGAGGGCCGATCGGCAACGGACTCGAGTGGCGCAGCGGGTGACGCTGAACAGCAGACTCTACCGGCCCTCCGCCGGATCTCCGAGGCACCGATCGCCGGGGCGACGGTGTTTGCCGAAGGGGCAGGTACCTCAAGCGACGTCACGGTGCGTTTCGTTGATCGGGCCAAGGGTCACGTGCTGCAGGCAAGTATACGCCGGGGCGGGCTCACCCTTATCTCCAGCGAAACACTCTCCCAAATATACCGGGCAGAATGGTTGACCGAGAACAGCGCGCTGATTCAGCAGATCCAAAATTCGTTTCAGCCTGTAACGCAATTATTAGTAGTTAACGAGGAAAACGCCGCGGATGGGGCGAACGGTACCGCTGACGTATATTACTATCCGGAGCAGATCGATCAGGTGGCACCTGCTCCTGGGAGTGAGCGCTTCGCGATGATCGAACTGCTCCGCGACGGCGGATCGGCCCTCTCGATCCTCAGCTCGTCGGGCGATCGCGGACAGATCTTCACTCACCCGATCACCGAGTGGCAGCTTGACTGGCCGAGCGAAGGCACCCTCACTCTGACGACCAAGCCCGGCCACGGCGTGAACGGTTATCTGTACACGCTGGATACAACCGGCAGCACCTTCCGGCGCCTTCTCGGGGACATCCCCGGCCTCACCGCCTTGCTTTCTCCGGACGAAACACGGTTTCTCTACAGCGAAAGCACCGCCAACCGGTTCCGACTCCGCCATCGTTCGCTCGAAGACGGCAGTCAGCGTGTCCTCGGATCAACGACGCTCCCCGAGAAGTGTGTCTGGAGCAGTGCCGCTCCGGCGGTTGCGTACTGCGCCGTACCGAGCAGTATTCCCGCCGGGACGTATCCGGACGACTGGTATCAGGGACGGGTTCACTTTGCCGATGCGCTGGTTCGGCTCGATCTTGCCGACAGTCAGACCACACCGTTGATCGACCTCTCGGCCCGTGCCCGGGAAGATATCGACGCCGTGGATCTCTTCCTCGGACCCAACGAGGAGTACCTCTTTTTCACGAACAAAAACGACGGGTTCCTCTGGAGCTATCGCCTCGACGGTACGTCAAACTAGGGCGTCAAGACAACTAAAACCCCCGGCAGCAGTGCCGGGGGTTTTAATGTGCGCCGGTGTATACGATGACCACGTGCCGCTCGCTGCCGGTTCCTTCAGAGCGAGTCGCCATATCCGACATCTCGCCGATCACTTCGTGAACAACAAATCGCTCGTAGGAGCTCATCGGCTCCAGTGCCACTGAGCTTTTAAAGGAGCGCGCCCGCTTAGCGTACGTCACTGCTTTCCGGATTAATCCTTCGCGGGCCTGCTCGCGGTAACGGTTGACGTCGATCGAGAAGATCGCCGCTTCCGGTCCGTGGGTTTTGCGTACGATCTGATGCGCCAGAGTGCTCAGAGCCTGGAGGTGGCTGCCGTCGGTACCGATCAGCGGCTGGGCATTGTCGCTCGTGATCATAATAACCGGGCGTGAACCCTCGGTGTGTACGGTTATCTCGCTCCACGATACACCGAGCGTCCGCAAAAGCTCCTCGACGACTGCCTGTATGTTCTGGAGGGTGTTCTCGTTCATCAAAGAGAGAGTTAGGGCTATCGGTTCTTTTTTCTTCGGCGTTTCTTTTTCTTGCGTGTATTCAGGGCGGGAGCGGCCTCGGCGGGGGAGGGGTCGCCTGAGGTTTTTGAAGCATTGGTTGTGTCCGGGGCTGCCGCCGGCTCGTCTGCCGAGTCATCGGTCGGATCGCCCGCCGGTTCGCTCGTAGACACACCCGCAGCTTCTTTCTCGGACTCGCTCTCTGATTCTTTTTGGGCGACCTCGGCGGCGGTCTTGCGCCGCATCTCTCGGCGAACCACAAGCTCCTGGCCGAGCGTGAAGAGATTGGAGGTTGTCCAGTACAGGGCGATCGCACCGGAGATGCTCCAGGCGATAAAGAACACGATCACCGGAAAGACATAGCGCATCTGCATATTCATACTGCGGGCCAGATCCTCCTTGAGATTGGGCTTGTCGCCGGTCTTCGGCTTGAGCGGCGGCAGTGAGTACCGGATCTGGAAGAAGCTCGTCACCGAGGCGGTCACGGCCAGGACCAGACTTTTCCCGGAGATCGAGAGGAACGAGAGTCCGAAGAGCTCGACGGTGATCGTCTCCGGTGCGTGGACAAAGAAGTAGAGCAGGGACCGGTCGATGTCGGGCAAGCCGGCGTTCAGGAAGATGTGATACAGGGCAATAATGATCGGCAGCTGGATCAGGATCAGGAGAAAGCTCGAGAACGGGTTGATCCCCTTCTCCTTATAGAACGCCATCATTTTCTGGGCCTGCGCCTGACGGTCGTCTTTGTTGTCTTCCTTGATCTGCTTAAGCTCGTCCTCGTGAGCGCGCATCTTCATCTGGGTCTGAACCGCCTTGCGCGAGAGCGGGAAGAGAAGGAGGCGCACAATCACCGTGAAGATGATCACGGCCAGCCCGGCGTCGCTCCACGGCAGGAGCCACATAACAAAAACGAGGCCGTTGTAGAGCGGCTCGTAGATAATGAAATTGAAGGTATCGACGATGAACATACTCTCAACTGTAGCGTATCCGGTCGCGTTTTTCAATTGCCGTGCTCGGACAGGCGATGCGGGACCCTCGCGGTTCGAAAGGAAGCGGGAGTCGCGCGCGGGTCCGGGTGCGCCCTCACCCGACTCGGTTAGGTGTGCAAAACACCTGTGTTGCTGAGCGCGGTCTCGAGATCGTCCCGGATCGCGGCGTGCGCGGTGTCCCGGACCGCGGCCTTGGCGTACAGGGCCACGCGGGAGCCGTCGGCAATACGGGGCAGCAGGTCTTCGAGGACGCCGTGGACCCGTCGTTTGATCCGGTTGCGTTCTACCGCGGTTTTGGCGATCTTGGCCGAGACGATTACGGCAAACCGGGTCGGTGCGGACTCGGCGCCGGCACGGCGGACAACAAAAAACGATGAGCGAGTTACCCTCACGTCATCGCTTTGGTGCATCTCTTGAAGCATTCCGCTGGAGAGTCGTCGGTCTCGAGAAAGCATAGCACTACTGATCACCGAACATTACACGGTAAGTTTGGTCCGTCCCTTCCGGCGTCGACGGCGCAGGATCGCGCGGCCGTCAGCTGTGCGGGAACGTTTTCGAAAACCGTGCACGCGGGCCCGTTTCTTTCGCTTTGGGTTGTACGTTAGTCCTTGTTGCATATGCATTGTTATATCACAGATGGGGAAACGGCTCAAGAGGCCGCGGCGGGGGCGTGACGGGATACAACCAATACACATCTTGTGCACAGGCTGTGCACAAAAAGCATCGCCGGAAAAAAGACAAACCGTCTATAATGACCAGCAACGCACGCGAGGTGATTTTCTTACTAGCACTTCTTGAATGTGATACACTAATGGCGTATGGAAATTGTGGACAATAAAAAACTGTGGAGTAGTGTCTTAGTTGAGATCGAGTTGAGCGTCTCGAAGGCGAACTTTAACACCTGGTTCAAGGACACGTACATTCTTAAACAAGAAGAAGGGGTTATCTATCTGGCAACACCGAACACATTCGTGAAAGAGTGGCTCTCACATAAGTACCACAACTTCATCCTCCGCATTCTCCGCACCCTCTCGCCCGATATTCGCTCGCTCGAGTACGTCATCACCAAGAACCAACCGAAAAGCAGAACGGCGCAGTCACAGACCGGAGGCGCTGTAACCGATCGCTTCGCCGCGTCTCACACAACCGGTGGAACCGGCGGCGGAGAGCTGCCGCTCGAGGAGCATTACATCAACAAAGAAGACAATCTGAATCCGCGCTACGGGTTTGACTCCTTCATCGTCGGTCCGTTCAACGAGCTCGCCTACGCGGCGTCGCAGGCTATCGTGAAGCAGCCCGGTCGTATATACAACCCGCTGTTTGTGTACGGCGATACCGGGCACGGCAAAACGCACCTGATTCAAGCGATCGGTAACGCGCTTAAAAACGAAGAAGGGGCGAACCGAAAGATCTTTTACGTGACCTCAGAGCGATTCGCGATCGACTACATTAACGCGATTCAGGCAAATAAGGTGACCCCGTTTAAGGAAAAGTACCGCAAGTACGATATTTTGATAATGGACGACATCCAGTTCCTGTCGAGCAAAGAGAAAACACAAGAGGAGCTGTTCCATTTGTTCAACACGCTCTACGATAACAACAAACAGATCATCTTCTCGTCCGATAAGCATCCGAACTACATCCCCGGCCTTGAGGACCGGCTTAAGTCGCGTTTTAGTGCCGGAATGATCGTCGATATTCCGGCGCCGGATAAAGAGTCGCGCGCCGCTATTCTGCGGGAGAAAGCTAAGATGAACAACGTTGAGCTTGATCCGGACGTGGTTGAGCACATTGCCTTTTCGGTTGAGGGGAATGTTCGTGATCTGGAAGGTATTATCAACTCGGTGCTGTGTCAGCAGGAACTTAAGGGGCGCCCGTTGAATGTGAGTGAGGTTAAGCAGGTGATCAAAAGCAGCGAGAAGCCGAAGAAAACAATGTCGGCCGAGGAGGTTATCAAGACGATCGCTAACTTCTACAATATCGACGAGCAGGCGATCTACCAAAAGACCCGCCGCAAGGAGGTGATCAAGCCGCGCCAGCTCATTATGTATATTATGCGCGAGGATTTCAGCTCGTCGTATCCGTCGATCGGTCAGAAGCTGGGCGGACGTGATCACACAACCGTCATTCATTCCTGCGAGAAGATACGCGAGGAGCTGAAGACCGACACCGCGCTGCACCAGGAGCTCAGTCAGATCCGGGCGTTAATGTCGTAGGTTGTTCGCGTGGACGCGCTGCGTCGAGAACAGCAACACCGGTGCGGAGAGGTGCGTTTGTTCATTTCTGATGAGGAAGGAAGGCAAGTAAACTAACCTATGTATTGTATGAAAGTCGAATGTGTCAAAGACAAACTTGAGCGCGCGATCGGGAAGGCTACACGGGTCACGAGCAAAAACGTTACCCTGCCGGTACTGCAGTGCGTACTCCTTGAAGCCGCCGACAGCCAGCTGAGTATACGCGCCACCAATCTCGACCTCGGTGTTGAGCTCAGCGTGCCGGTTAAAGTAAGTACGCCCGGTGTGGTAGCGGTTCCCGGATCGGTGCTTGCTTCGTTTCTCGCGAACGTCTCAGACGGGTCCGTGACCCTTGAGCTGGAAGGGGAGCAGTTGGTGGTGCGTACGGCCGGCACGTCGACTAAGATCAACACATACAACCACGAAGATTTTCCGACTATCCCGCGGATCGAGGACGGTACGTCGTTTCAGGTGCCGTCTGCTACGTTCGCCAAAGGGCTGAACGCGGTTTCGTACAGCGCGGCGACGTCAAGTATGAAGCCGGAGCTCTCGAGTGTCTACATCGCGCCCGCCGACGACCAGCGTTCACTTGTGTTCACCGCGACCGACTCGTTTCGTCTGGCTGAAAAGCGCGTGGCGGTTACGGGGCTGCCGGCGTTTGAGTACGTCCTGATACCGGTGAAGAACACCAACGAGATCACCCGGATGCTCGAAGAGTACGACGGCGATATCAAGGTGCTGATCGGCGACGGACAGATCGCTTTTGTCGGCGACGGGCTGTACGTGACCTCGCGGACCGTGGACGGTGTCTTTCCTGACTACAAGCAGATCATTCCGTCCGAGTTCGCGGCTGAGGCGACGGTCCTGAAGAATGACCTGGTCACCGCGCTCAAGGTGGCAACGATCTTCACCGATAAGTTTAATTTGGTCGCGGTGGCGATCGATCCGGGCAAGAAGGAGTTTACGATACAGACCAAGAACAGCGATGTCGGGGAGAATACCTACACACTTGACGGGGCGCTTTCCGGCGAGGCGGTGGCGATCAACTTTAACCATAAGTACATCCGAGACAGTTTCCAGTCGATCGCTGCCGATAGTGTGGTCCTGAAGCTCAGCGGAACCGGCAAGCCGATGGTGATGAGCGGGGTATCCGATACATCGTTTCTGTATTTGGTGATGCCGATGAATCGATAGCTAAAAATAGGGAGCGACCGACCGGCTACACGGGCATCCGTTCCATCCCGAAAGTAACGCGTGCTTCTTCCGGCCGCCGTCCGACTCGTCTTGTGCTCGCGACCTCGCTATGTTCAACATCCAAGAGTATCTCAAGAAATTCCGCGCGCTCTCTTCTACAGAAGGCGAGGTGAAAGACGCCACGGTTGCGGTGATCGAGGCCAAGATCGGGACCGTGCTTTCACCAAGCGAGGTGGTATACCGCGGGAAACAGGTATTTATCACGGCCCATCCGGCAGTGAAAAACGAAATTATGCTGCGTCGGCGTGAGGTCGTGGCGGCGATTCAGGCTAAGACATCACTGGTTGTGCGTGATATCCGGTAACGCGAGGAGAGCAGGTCAGAGTGAACGCGCACAGCACGCGATCGAACAACAAACCCCCCCCCCGCCGCCGCGGGCCGGGGGAATACGTGTATCCCGCAACGATCACTCGTCGTCCCCGGTATCATCGTTTGCGTCGCTGTCGTCACTTGAGGTCGCGTTCGTGCTGGTGGCCGTGGTGTCGTCGTGCCCCTGTTCCTCAGCCCACAGGCGGACCGGGTATTCCCACTGGGCGTACTGGCCGTCTCGGTGCGGATTTCGGGGAACCGGTCCGCGAGGGTTGTTGCGATCCACCCAGTGAAGGATCGAGTGGACGCTGCCTCCGTGGTTCCAGGTACCGGCTAGGATCGGTGTAAGGTCATCGCGGTTTTCCTCGGGCGGGTTCGGGAACGATTTCACCGGGAGATCCGCGAGCGCGACGTCCATAAACTCCCGCCACATCGGTGCGACGATAAAGCCGGCGATCTCTTTAACCATTGATGAGCCGTCGTTGTTACCCGCCCAGGTTCCAACAGCAAGGTCGGGCGTATAACCGATGATCCAGGCGTCCTTGTAGTCGTTTGTTGTACCGGTCTTTACTGCTACGTCCCGGCCGGCAAAATGAAGCAGGGAGTTCTGGCCGAACGCCGGCGCTCGTGCGTCGTTGTCGGAGAGCATATCAGATATCTGCAGAGCGATCCCTTGGGCAAGCACGCGATCAAGGCGTTTTTTATGTTCAAACAAGATCTCGCCGTTGCTGTCCTCCACTTTCAGCAGAGCAGTGGGTGTGTTGCGAACTCCTTCGTTGGCAAAGACGCCGTACGCGCTTGTCATATCAAGGAGCGATACCTCACCGCCACCAAGCACAAGCGTCAGGCCGTACTGGCGGATATTTCCGAGGTTCTCGACACCCATAGCTCGGGCGAGCTCGATCGTGGTATCCATTCCGGCCAGATACAGCACCTTGATGGCGGGAATGTTGATCGACTGGGCCAGTGCCTCACGAAACGAAACCGGACCGCGGAAGCGTTCGTCGTAGTTTTGGGGGGAGTAGCAGTCGCCGCCGTTCGAGAGATTGGAAGGGGCGCAGGCGGTTGAAAACTGAGTTTTGAGGTCAAAAACCACGGTTTCCGGTGTGTAGCCCTTGCTGAGCGCGGCCGCGTAGGCGAAAGGCTTAAAGGTTGAACCGGGTTGGCGATTCGAGGCGGTCGAGACGTTAAATTGCCCCTGAATACTCTCCGAGAAGTAGTTGCGGGAGCCCACCATTACCTCGATACCGCCGGTCGTGGGATCGATCGCCACCAGTGAGGCATTCTCGGCGTTGAAGCGCGACGCGTTGGAACGGGCGCGCTCGAACAGGATCTCCTCAGCCGGTTCCTGAAGCTCGTAGTTGAGCGATGTGGTCACGCGCAAGCCTCCCTGGCGCACGGTCTGCTCCCCGTACTCCTCGATCAGCTGGCTGATCACGTACATCACAAAATGCGGAGCCTTAATGTGCGCGGTGTCCGTCGGGGAAAGCGTGTAGGATTCATCGCGAGCCAGGCGATACTCCTCGGCGGTGATATATCCGTGCCGCCGCATCTCCACCAGAACCTGATTCTTTCGGTTCTCAAGCGCGGCGGGGTTGTTGAGGTAAAAGGTCGGTGCCTGCGGCAGGGCGGCCAGGTACGCCGCTTGAGCGATCGAGATATCATCTGAAGACGTGTTGAAGTACGCCTGGCTTGCTTCCTCAACGCCGTAGAGGCTTCCGCCGTACGGTGATTCATTCAGATAGATATTAAGGATCTCGTCTTTGGTGTTCACCCGTTCTATTTTGAGGGCCAGCAGCCACTCCTTTATTTTGCGCGTGATCGTTTTTTCCGGTGTAAGGAGCGAGTTTTTCACCACCTGCTGGGTAATGGTCGATCCGCCCTGTTCAAAACGGAGGTTGACCAGGTTAACGAACGAGGCGCGCACGATCGCGCTCGGTTTGATGCCGTAGTGGCGGTAAAATTCCGGGTCTTCGATCGCCAGGGTTGCTTCTTTGATGTCCGCGTCGATCTCATCGAACGGCACCACGGTTCGTTGGAAATCGCGGTAGACATCGTAGAGAAGCACCTCGCCGGTTTTATCATAGATCTTGGTGGACTGGGCTACCCGCCGTTCTCGGAAGGAGTCAACAGTCGGGATTTCCAGTGTGGAGACCCAGATCGCGATAATACCGCTCATAAAGATACCGATCGCGAAAAGAAGGATGAGCGTGTTTTTGACCACGGTCCAGCTGAGAAAGCGGCGCTTCCTTGCCCCGGGTTTCGTTTTAGGTTTTGCGTGTGCCATACTGGGGTTTATTATACGGTATGGTATCCTTAATCCAAAAGAGAAGAAAGTCTAGCATGCCTGTAATCACGAATAAAGAGCAGATTGACGAGATCCTTTCCCGCAGCGTCGCGGAAGTTTTGCCGTCAAAAGAAGCCCTCGCCCAGCGCCTTGCGTCCGGCAAGCGGATTCGTTTGTATGTCGGTGCTGACGCGACCGGTCCCGAGCTTCACCTCGGTCACTCTACGAACTTCCTTCTTCTTGAAAAGCTGCGTCAGCTCGGTCACGAAGTAATCATTCTGTTCGGCGATTTTACGGCGAGGATTGGTGACCCGACCGATAAAGGGGCGGCTCGTCAGCGTCTCACCAAAGAAGAGGTTGAGGAGAATATCGCCGGCTGGAAAGAGCAGGTCGCGCCGATCCTCTCACTGACTGATCCCGAGAATCCGGCCGTGATCAAGCAGAACAGCGAGTGGCTCGCTCCGCTCGGCTTTGGCGACGTGGTGGACATTGCCTCGCACTTTACGGTTCAGCATATGCTCGAGCGGGATATGTTCGAGAAGCGTATCAAGGGCGGCAAGCCGGTCTATCTGCACGAGTTCCTGTACCCGCTGATGCAGGGGTACGACAGCGTGGCGATGGACGTAGACGGCGAGGTCGGCGGGACCGACCAGACCTTTAATATGCTTGCCGGCCGTACGCTGCAAAAAGCGTATAACGAGAAGGAAAAATTCGTGATCAGTACCACGTTGTTAGCTCATCCCGAAAGCGGGAAGAAACTAATGAGTAAAAGCGAGGGTGGATATATCGCTCTCAACGACATCCCCCACGATATGTTCGGCAAAGTAATGGCGCTCCCTGATCAAGTGATGACCCAGATGTTCATCGATTGTACGCTTGTGCCGATGGAAGAGGTGAACGATATTCGAGCGCAGTTGGAGTCAGGTGACGTGAACCCGCGAGATATCAAGATGCGTTTGGCGCGCGAAATCGTTCGGATGTATCACGGCGAGGAACAAGCCGATCAGGCGGAAGCGTCATTCGTGGGGGCGTTCCAGCAGGGCGGGGTGCCGATCGAGATACCGACTATTGTCGTGGAACCGGAGACACCGCTTGCCGATGCCTTGCTTGAGCACGGTCTTGTGGAATCAAAATCCGCCTTCCGGCGACTGGTGGAAAGCGGCGCGGTCAAAAACACGGACACCGGCGAGAAGATAGAGGACCCCGCGGTCACGGTGAGTGAGGGCGCGGTCCTGAAGATCGGCAAGAAGATCTTTGTGCGGCTTGAGCTTCAATAAATTGACGGGGTAAATTCGTTGTGGTATAAATTATGTTAGTTGTATACGTATGGGATTGCGCGTTTTCCGACGCGCTTCTCGGTTTTTGATGAACAGATAAAAGAGAACAAAACAAAAGGAGGTGGAGCGTGACGGAGTACTACACGGAACATTTTTCCGGCGTCGTGGTTTGGCGGATTCACAGAGGCGTGGTCACGATCTTGATCGTGCCGACCCGGTTTAAGGGGACAATGCAGATCAAAATCCCCGGTGGGAAAAACGAGCCTGAAGAACTCCCGATTCAGACGGCCTGGAGGGAGCTTCGAGAGGAAACCGGGCTTTCTCCCGGGCCTCTATCGGGTGAGATGACGGAGCTGGAGGCGGCGCGATTCCGGACCCCCGGCGGTGCCCACACAAGGTACTTCTTTCTTGTCGACCTTGACGAGCTCGTGGGAACAATAAGGACCACGCCGTACGGTGACCCACAGAAAGACAAGGTGCTTTTCCCGCCGGAGTGGGCAACAGCACGGGACCTTCTCAGAGGAGATCCTGAGCAACAGATCTTCGAAAACCATCGGTCCGCGCTCGAGGTCGCTCTCGCTCATCTTTCGGAAGCCAGGTTGGACGTCGCTCACGCGGTCTTCGATCTCATCTGAGCTGCGCTAATGTCGCTGCGTGGCGCGCTGGTAGCGACTGCACTCGCCACGTGATCACACGCACAAACACACACAAACAAACACACAAACCCTCGACGGGATCTCGTCGAGGGTTTTCTTTTGTCTCACTAGCTGTGCACCTCGGAGGTGCACAAGGGTAATCTCGGAGGCAACGCTGTGATCTACCTCCGAGATGGAGATGCCAGCGCGGTGAGGCCGATAGCGATCGCGTCGTATTCGTCGTCGTGCTGAACCGGCTTCGTGACGCGTATCAACCGTTTCGTCATCGCGGTCACCTGCTTCTTGTCGCTGTTACCCTCGCCGGTCACGGCAATTTTAATGGCCTGGGGTGAGAATTCCACGACCGGTAACCCGGCACACGCCGCGGCGGAGAGAAGGGCGCCGCGCGCCTCGGCGACCTTCAGGGCGGTCTTTTGGTTTACGCTAAAAAAGAGCGTTTCGGTGGCAAAGGTGTGCGGGCTGTACGCAGTGATCACGCGTATGATCTCTTGGTACACCTGCGCGAGGCGTTCGGGGTGCGGGGTAGAGGGTTTTGTTTGAAAACAGGCGGAGTACACGAGGGTCTCGTTTCCGGTCGGTCCGTCGAGCACCGCGACCCCGAGCCGCTCGTAGCCCGGGTCAACGGCGAGAATGCGCGCATCGGAAGGTTTCATAGTAACTACGCGGCGTTGGTGTAGACATCCTGTACGTCCTCGTGTTCCTCGATCTCAGTCACAATGTTCCGGAGTTTTTCTTTGTCCTCTTCTGAGAGCTCCATCGTTGTCTGCGCGACCCACTCGGTGCCTTGTTTTTCAAATGCCCACGCCGCCGCGCCGGGCGTGGCGAGCTCGAGGCCGTTTTTGGTGAGGAGGTGCTTGATCTCACTTGAGGTGCGGTTGTTGTTGTCGGTCAGTCCGGTTATGACGATCGCCACGCCGGCCGGGCCGTACGTTTCGAACACCACCGGCTCGAGTGCGGTCGCGTCGCCGCTCTGGCCTTTTTTGATCGCCCGTTCGATGTTGTCGTTGGGCATATTCTCTTTCTTGGCCTTCTCGATTGCCGCTTTGAGCGACGGCGACTCGACATTGCCGGCGGCGTTCTTTGATTCGGTGGCGATCAGTTTAGCTAATTTCCCGAATACCTGACTCTTTTTTGAGTCCGAGGCGGCCTTTTTGTGCTTGATCTTGCTCCATTTGTTGTGTCCGCTCATAGTGTAGAGAGTATAGCGTATCGCGTATATCGCGGCAACGGCGTGCGGAAGCGCTGTCTAGAGCGCTTACTAACGCGGCGCCTCGTGTCCGAGCCGTGTGTATGCCTCCGCGGTCACCACGCGACCGCGCGGGGTGCGTTCCATCAGGCCGATCTGGATCAGGTACGGTTCGTTGAATTCCTCCAGGGTACTTTCCTCCTCGGCCAGGGCGGCGGCCAGGGTGTTGAGCCCGACCGGCCCGCCGTTGAACTTGGTAATGATCGTCTCGAGGAGATCGCGATCGGTCCGGGAAAGACCGTACTCATCGATCGCAAGCAGGTCAAGAGCGGCGGTGACCACTTCGTCGTTGAGATCCTGTTTGTGGACCTGGGCGAAATCGCGGGCGCGTTTGAGGAAGTAGTTGGCGGTGCGCGGGGTGTACCGGCTTCGCTTGGCGATCGCCCGAACAGCTTCATCGGTGGCTTCGATGCCGAGAATGCCCGCCGATCGACGGACGATCTCCTCGATCTCGGTTTCGGTATAGAACTCAAGCTTGAAGGTGCCGCCGGAAAAGCGCGACCGCAAGGGAGACGAGATACCGGCCACGCGGGTTGTGGCGGCGATCAGGGTAAACGGCGGCAGTTCCAGCTGAATCGTTCGGGCGCTCGGTCCCTTGCCGAGGATAATGTCAAGCGACCCTGACTCCATTGCCGGGTACAGTACCTCCTCGATCGATTTATTGAGCCGATGGATCTCGTCAATAAACAAAATATCGCCGTCCGAGAGGTTGGTCAGGACGGAGGCGAGGTCGCCCACTTTGCTGATAGCCGGCCCCGAGGTTACCTTAAGCTGCGAGTTGGTTTCTTTGGCGATCAGATGGGCCAGGGTGGTTTTTCCGAGCCCCGGCGGGCCGTAAAAAAGGATGTGTTCGGGTGGTTGGCTGCGTTCATTCGCCGCGGTGAGCAGGATCGAGAGGTTGTTTTTGATGCCGGCCTGCCCGATATACTCGTCCCACGAGCTCGGCCGCAAAGTTCGGTCGAGGAAGTGCTCGTCGCTTGGTTGGGGGGAGGATGGGCCGGGGAGTGTCATAAAGCATTGACAATATTTTTTCTGTATATTATGATACTGGTATCGTTGATCTTTGCACGGGGTCGGCAGAAAAGCGGTAGAATCGCCGTTGCCGAAGCGCGCCCCAGATCCGTCGTAGCCAGCTCGTAAACCTCTCAGCAACAAAGTACTGCTTTGAGGTATATCGCCAGGATACCTATGGTTCTCTCGCTTGTACGAGAGGAGACTGCAGCATTCCTGAGTAATATCCCCGACTTTCTCCGCGAAAGGTGTTGCTGAGAGGTTTATGGTCTGGACGACAACGTAATGCTACAACTGAGTGCATTATACACAAAACACCCTGTTTGTCAGAGGGTGTTTTTGTTTATAGCAAAACTTCTTTTGTGTGCGCCGTTACCCGGCATCGTGGCTGTCGATGTCGACGACGCGGCGCAGCTCCTCAAGTGAGGTGATGCCTTGGAGGGCCTTGACCACGCCGTCTTCGGCGAGCTTCGGTATCCCCTGTGGTTTGGCGGCTTCCCAGATCTCGCGGATACTTGGGTTTTCGCGAAGAACCATCTCGATGGCTTTATCGCCCAGGATCGCCTCATAGATACCGAGCCGTCCTTTGTATCCGAGGCCGTTGCATTCATCGCATCCTTCCGGCACCCACATTTTCTCGGTCTGGAGATCGGTCAGATACTTCTCGTTCTTCTCGCCCAGGCTGGTGAGCAGTGCATCAACCGTTTCCCGGTCTTTTCCCTCGATCGGGGCTTCTTTTTTGCAGTTCTCGCAGAGTTTTCGTACAAGGCGTTGAGCCATCGAGAGGGTCACGGCCGAGGTGATGACCTTGGCGTCCACTCCGAGGTCGATCAGGCGGGGGAACGTACCGGCGGCGTCGTTCGTGTGCAGGGTCGAGAAGACGAGGTGGCCGGTCAGGGCGGCGTTGATCGCGGTGTTGGCGGTCTCTTCGTCGCGGATCTCACCGACCATAATGATGTCCGGGTCCTGGCGCATTGCTGAGCGCAGTCCGGCCAGGAAGTCGTAGCCGGCATCGTGATCAACCTGTGTTTGAACAACTCCTTCCAGGTGATACTCAACCGGGTTCTCGATCGTCAGGATCTTGACGTCGGGCGAGTTCACCTCGCGCAAAAACGAGTACAACGTCGTCGTTTTTCCGGATCCGGTCGGTCCGGTGTTGAGAAGCATACCGTTCGGCTTTGAGATCTCGCGGCGGAAAATAACGAGCAGATCGTCGGGGATACCGAGGTCTTTGAGCTCTACCTGGATCGAGGACGGGTCAAGAATACGCATCACGATCGAGTCGCCGCCCGGTGACGGGATGACCGAGGAGCGGATCTGGATCTCGGTGTCGCCGGCGTCGATCGAGAAGCGGCCGTCTTGGGCTTCGCTGGCTATGTTAAGTTTCATCCCCGAAACCAGCTTCAGGCGGGACATCAGACTTTTGTACGTAGCGTAGTCGATGTCGGCGATTTTCTGGAGCACGCCGTCAAGGCGGTAGCGAAGGCGGACCGCTTCCTCCTCCGGTTCGATGTGGATATCGGACGCCCCGACAGCGAGCGCTCCGCCCAGAATATTCTCGGTCAGCTCCGAGGTTTTTGACATTGTGTCTTTTTTCAGTGTGTCGGTCACGAGCTTGGCAACGTCCTGGATCGTTTTGACGTTCTCACGGATCGTGTCGATGTTCTCGTTTGAGATATCGACGGTTCCGCGCCGTGTTTTGAACGAGGCGGAGAGGTCGTCGTAGGTTTGCCAGCCCTTTTTGAGGCTGTCGGTGGTGGTCAGAAATGGCTGAACGGTGTAACCCTTTTCTTTGAGATCGGCCAGAACGTTCCGGGTTGCCTCGCTGTCAGGCTTGCGCATCGCGACGCTGAGGGTGTCGTTCAGAATGGCAAACGGTATCAGCTCGGCTTCCTGGGATGTCTCCTTGGGTACAAGCCGCAGCGCATCTCCTTGAATGCTCACCAGGCCCAGATCGATAAACTCCAGCCCGCTCTGGGCGGCGAGTCGCTTCACGAACCGCTCCTCTTCGTGACTGTGGAGCTTATCGAGCGTTTCTGTCTGCTTGTCTTCGTTGAACTGGATCATTTCTCTTATGATAGCGTGCCACGCGGATGGAAACAATGAATAAAGGGGGCCGCAACGGGGCGTGTGTATTCTTAAGGCCCAGACCCGAGCCCAACCACCTTAAGAATACACACGCCCCGTTGCTCAAGAAGACGAAAGAGCCCAAACCACTCTAAAACATACACACCGCACCACGCGAATATAGCCGGATACAAGATACTCGCCCGGTCAGCTTGCTCGGGGGTCGTGGGGGGAGAGACGAGGAACGGTCTCCGAGGTGTTTCCAAAGCGTCTTCAAGATAGCTCCAAGATAACTTCAAGGTAACCCCGAGATAACTCCGAGTTAACTCGGAGTTATCTCGGAGATGGTCCGGGGGTCGTTAAAATGCTTGCGTGTTTCTCAAGTAGTGAGAGAAGCGTTTGGTGTGTTCGGCGGCGGGTAGGTATAAAAAAACGGCCGCACCACCGGAGTGGTACGACCGCATCGAAAGGAGCTTGTGGGGTGAACCTCCCTCAGCGATCAGTCGTCCCAATGAGAGGGGACGATCCTGTCTTGCTGAGACGAGGGTTCGGGTGAGTCATCCGCGCGGACATTCTCGATCCTGCGCCGGCGAATCACATTCGCCTCGCTGGCGTATGTCTTGGCCGGTGCCGGCGTTGAGTGAACGGCCCCGGTCGGTTTCGGCGTTTGAGTGCCCGACGGGGTCGAAGCATTTCCTGCAGGGGTCGCTTGGTCCTGACGGGCGTGTTTTAGGTACCGAGCTTTCCATTTTTGACCAACCGCCGCAGAGGGTTCTGACTCTCCGGGCTGGTCCACGTTCTCTTGAACGTGTGCGCGCTCGATTCCTTGCTGGTGTTCCTGGGAACTCCGGTCGCTGTCATTTGATGCGCGATTGTTTTCCCGTTTGATGTCGTTGTTTGTCACGGCATCGTCACGAAGGATATAGTTATCCGCCCGGTTGTTCTCCCGGTCGTTTTGATTGACTGTCCGGGCGTCGTTGTACCGAATCTGGTCATCCGTCCGGGCGTGGCGCTCACGGATATTGTTATCCGTCCGGTTGTCGTCGCGACGATTGGCGTTGTCGGTGCGATTATTCCGGTCGTCTTTACGGCGCTTGTGCCCGCGCTCTCGCTGGACCTCATCGATCACCACATCAACGACCTTTTCGCCGACATCGTCGCCGAGCCAGTCCTTGATGTCATTTGCCTGAGCGGGCTGGACGGAAACAAGTGAAACAAACCCGACCGTCAACAAGACGGTCACGATAGACAAAATCATGCGCATTTTGCACCTCCTCAAAACTCAAAAAGTGTGTTGAAACGAACCCGGAATGACTGGATATAATATATCACGTCTGCCAATTTTGTCAACGAATCGCGCTCGGGTCATCCGTGGTACAATACGCCGATGACGCAGGTGTCACGTACACAACTAGAGACCTTCGCTGAGCGTTTTGTTGCTGATATCGCCGCGACCGCCGCGCCCGGACGAGCGGGCGCAACGGTGGTGGCGCTTGTGGGTGATCTGGGGGCCGGAAAAACCACGTTCACCCAGGCGCTGGCTCGGGCGCTGGGCGTGACCGGTCCGATCACGAGCCCGACGTTTGTGATCGAGCAGGTATATGATCTGCCGCGAGACAAAGACAAACAGGGTGAGCTGTACCCGTTCACCCGACTGGTCCATATCGACGCCTATCGGCTCGAGTCAGCGGATGAGCTCGCCCGTCTCGGCTGGAGCGACGTGATCGCCGACCCGAATAATCTGGTCGTGGTAGAGTGGGGGGAGAAGGTGAGAGAAATACTGCCCGCCACTACGATCTGGCTCGAGTTCACCGTGACCGGGGAATCAGAGCGGAGCATCAAGCGGGTCACGAGTAATTCCTAATGTGGTATGCCCTCCAAAAAGAAACAAACCCACAAAGAAAAAAAAGCGACAGTGCAAAAAAAGCGCCTGGTCCTGCTCGACGCGCACGCTATTCTTCACCGCGGGTACCACGCCTTGCCGGCTTTTGCGACCGCGAAAGGAGAACCGACCGGCGCGCTCTACGGACTCTCGACCATCCTCATTAAACTTATCGGCGATCTGGAGCCGGACTATATCGCCGCCTGTTACGACCTGCCGGAGCCGACCCATCGGCACGAAGCGTACGACGCGTACAAAGGGGGGCGCAAAGCGGCGGACGAAGAACTGGTCGCCCAGATCATTAACTCCCGCGAGATATTCGCGGCGTTCGGTATCCCCGCGTACGAAGCGGTCGGGTTTGAGGCGGACGACCTGCTCGGTACCATCGCCGAACAGTTCAAGGGGCAGAAGGACGTTGCTATCGTGATCGCGTCCGGCGATATGGACACGCTGCAGTTGGTGGACGACACGCGTGTCCGGGTGTACACGATGAAGCGAGGTATTCAGGATACGGTGATGTACGACGAGGACGGAGTGAATCAGCGTTTCGGGTTCGGTCCGGAGCTCTTGCCTGATTACAAAGGGTTGGCCGGCGATGCCTCGGACAACATCCCCGGCATTCAGGGGATCGGCGCAAAGACCGCGACCCAGCTAATCCAGGCGTTCGGCTCGATCGAGAAGATTTATAAAGCACTCAAAAAAACACCGGAGAAATTTGACGAGGCCGGGATCAAAAAACGCATTCAGACGTTGCTTGAGGAGAACAAAGACGAGGCCGAGTTCTCCAAAATGCTCGCTACCATTCGAACCGACGCGCCGATCGAGTTTGAACTGCCGGACCGCGAGTGGCGCGACAGCATTGATTTTGAAAAAACCCGGGAGGTGTTTCAGCGCTTTGAATTCCGTGCTCTTGAACAGCGCCTGCGTGAGGTGATCGCAAGTGAGGACGAGAAAGCACGGGCGGCGGCGGAGGACGATGAACGGGCTCAGGTCTCCGCGGACGACATTGACCCTCGGGAGCTCGCCGAGACCGCGATCGCGCTGTGGTTGGTGAACTCGTCGCTCACCTCGCCCGCACTCGAAGACATTCTGTCGCAGACGAACACAACCACGTTTCCGGAGGCGCAGGCAGAGGTGTTTCGCCGGCTCAAGGAAAGCGGGCTCGAACGGGTGTTCGAAGAGATCGAGAAGCCGATCATTGAAATCGTGCGCGGTATGCACGAGCACGGGATCAAGGTTGATCGGGCGTACCTGGAAAAACTCTCTCAAACCTATCACGGCGAACTCGACCGGTTCGAGCAGAAGATCCACGCGTTGGCGGGACGGGAGTTTAATATCAACTCACCTAAACAGCTCGGGGAGGTATTGTTTGACGAGCTGGGTCTCAAACCCAAAAATCACCGCAAGACCTCGACCGGCGCCCGCTCGACGGCCGAGTCGGAATTGCAGAAACTCTCGGGCGAGCACGAGATCATCGATCTGATCCTTCAGCACCGTGAACTTTCTAAACTACTCGGAACGTACATCGACGCGATCCCGCCGATGCTGGACAAACAGAGCCGTCTTCACGCTGAGTTTCTTCAAGCCGGTACCACCACCGGCAGGATGGCGTCACAGAATCCGAACCTGCAGAATATTCCGATCCGCACCGAGCTGGGACGAAATATCCGCAACGCCTTCATAGCACCGCAGGGATACACACTCGTCGCCCTCGACTACTCCCAGATCGAGCTTCGCGTGGCGGCCTTTCTCTCAGGCGACGACAAGCTGATCAAGGCCTTTGCCGATCGCGAGGACATTCACACCGCCGTGGCGGCCGAGGTCTTCGAGGTTCCCCTCGAGAAGGTCGACAAAGAGATGCGCCGGAAAGCCAAGGTCATTAACTTCGGCATTATCTACGGTATGGGCGTGAACGCGCTTAAGACCAATCTCGGCACAGACCGGGCCGAAGCTCAGCAGTTCTATACTCGTTACTTCGAAAAATTCAGCGGGCTCGCTCAGTATCTTGAAACACTGAAAGAACAAGCTCACCACAACGGCTACAGCGAAACGTATTTCGGACGCCGTCGGTACTTTGAAGGGCTCGACTCGCGCCTTCCGCAGGTTAAAGCGGCGGCGGAGCGGATGGCGATCAACGCGCCGATTCAGGGAACGGCCGCGGACATCCTGAAGATCGCGATGAAGCGGGTTGACGACGCGCTCCGCGAGCGTAACGACGAGAAGAAAACCCATCTTCTTCTTCAGGTGCACGACGAGCTTGTGTATGAAGTGCCGGAAGAATACGTCAACGAGATCACGTCGCTGATCGCGCGGGCGATGGAGTCGGTGATGAGTGAAGACGAGACGAGCGGCGTACCCCTGGCGGCGGAGGCGGAGATCGGGAAAAACTGGGGGGCGATGGAGGAGGTGGACGGGTAGATCAGTGTGTATGCTGTACATTCTTCACGGTTCAGACTATCAAAAACGAAACGCCAAACTGCGCCAGCTTCTCGCGGGGCTCGAGAAGAAGCGGCCGAACGCCGAGCTTTTTAAACTGGAAGCGGGCGATATTACCCCGGGCCGTCTGGAAGAGCTCTGCGGAGGGCAGGGACTGTTCGATCAGAAGTTCATCGTCGTGATCGATCAGGTGCTGGATGATCCCGAAGCACGCGAGACTCTCTCCGCGTTTGCTCGATCGCTCGGTGAGTCGGAGAATGTTTTTATTCTGGTTGAGAATGCGATTTTGAAAACGACGTTGAAGAAATTTGAGAAACACGCCGAAAAGGTTGAGGAGTTCTCGGCCGTTAACGAGAAAGGGTCCGTGAAAAAGGAGGTCAACAACTTTGCCATTGCTGACGCGCTCGGCAGGCGTGACCGCAAGGCTTTGTGGGTGGAGTATCATAAGCTGCTCCGGGCACACAAGGTGCCGGAGGAGATAAACGGGACGCTGTTCTGGCAGCTCAAGGCGATCGCGATCGCTCGGCAAGCGGCCTCGGCTAAAGAAGCGAGGATGAAAGAGTTTCCGTATAAAAAAGCTCGGGGATTTGCAAACAACTATTCGGAGGAAGAACTGTACGCGCTGCTCAGCGATCTCGTCGAGCGCTACCACCGCGCCCGCCGCGGCGAGGGCACCCTCGAAACTCAGTTGGAGCAGTTCGTGTTGGGGGTGTAGCAAGATATTTACAAATAAGAGGTATTGTGGTAAACTACAGGAAGTTGTTCAGGGGGTTGATCTGGTTCATAGAGGAGGCAAAAGAAAGGAAGATTTGAACACTACCCCGAAAAAACAAGAGACGCAGCGCACCTTTTTCGTTCAGTGTCGGTCGCAATGTGGCCGGTACAAGGTCCCCGAAGATATCTTTTTCAGGAGAATTTCTGCGGCGACGGCAAACTACCTTCGTAGTAAGCTGGAAGAAGGGGTCTACGTCGGCGCAATCCTTGAGTTTCCGGAGGGGTGCCCGAATTGCTCCAAGGGCCCTCGAGCCGCCGCCTTGTTCGGTATCAGATCATCGTAACGATGAGAAAAAAAACAAAACCCCGCCCAGGGAACTGGGCGGGGTTTCTTCTTGCTTGCGTGTTGATGCTACGCGGCATCCTTCTCAATGTCTTGAATGTGGCGCTGAATACGCTGCCGCTCCTCATCCGTGAAACCGTCATTGCTGTCCAGTAATCCCTGAAGGTAAACCTTGCGGGCAACAAGATCTACACCTGCTTCTTTAAGGTCTAGTGGGTTACCGGTGTCGATTTTAGCAAGCGGGTTGCTTTCTGGTCCTGGCATATTTGTATCGGTTAGTAAGTAATAGCCCAATTGTAAAGAATCATGCTAACGTCTGCAACACCCTTGTGTGAAGAGCTCACGTAATTGCTTTTTGTATTAAAAACGCCCAAACCGCAGGTTTGGGCGTTTAAGGGAGGAATTACCTCTATTTTGGTTGTGCTAACGCGGTTTTCGGACCGCCCCCTGGACGCAGTCAGGGTTTGCGCAATGATAACGCGCAACGCCGCTGCGTGATCTCCGAAGCATCGAGCCGCACCGCGGACACTGTCGGTGTTTGATGCTGCCTTGGATTTTTCGAGATTTCGGTGATGACGCTGGTGCTTTAATTCCCTCCCGGTGAAGCCGATCAAGAACCTCGTGTACTCTTTCTCGTTCCTCGCGATCCATGAGACTTCCTTTCAAAAGAACCGATTTCACTAAAGTTATACTACCATGTCCCCCCACTAGGACTCGAACCTAGTCCGCCGGATTAAAAGTCCGATGCTCTACCAGTTGAGCTATAGGGGGTAGTTGCTTACAAGAATAATTTATATCATACTTTTACACGTTCTCCAAGATTACACGTATGACAACAACCTATCTCGTACTTCACAACATTCGCTCGGCGCACAACGTCGGCTCGATCTTCCGCACCGCAGACGCGGCGGGGGTCGAAAAGATATTTCTGACCGGTTATACTCCGACCCCGATCGATCGCCACGGACGGGCGCGAAAGGATATCGCCAAGACCGCACTCGGCGCAGAGCAGACGGTGTCGTGGGAGTATTCGCGGCAGCCCGCGACGGTGATCAGCCGCCTCAAGACGAACAGAATCCAAATCGTGGGCGTGGAGCAAGACGAACGCGCCGGTGCGTTGAGGGATTTTTCGATACCGGAGCGCGTTTGCTGGATACTGGGCAACGAAGTGCACGGGCTTTCTTCTCAGCTGCGTGATCGGTGTAATGAGCTTGTTGAGATACCGATGCACGGCACGAAAGAGTCGTTGAACGTAGCGGTCGCTGCCGGCATTGTGCTCTTCTGCGGTCGCTGCTAACGGGAGGCTCTGGAGTACGAGAGCTTTCGCTTGAGGTGCCAGTAGACGGCGGCGTAGGTGAGGATGACCGTGGCCAGAGTGATGCTAGCAATAATTTCAATACCGATAACAATGTCGCTGAGTGCGCCAACGCTCGTACCAAGGACGACGCCGAACACCGTAGCGATCAAAAACCAGACAATCGTCGCGCCGGTGCTGGCGAGGAGATAGTGGCGGTACGGGACGTGATTTGCCCCCGCCAACACTTGGAAGAACACGGTTGTGCCGAACAGGAACTTAGAGTAAAAGATCATTCGCAGTTTGTGTTTGTCGTAGAACGGACGCAGTTTTTTCGCGCGTTCCATTTCTCGCTTGATAAGGGTGCTCTTTTTTAGGCTTTTGTGCGGAAAGCACCGGCCGGCGCAGTACCAAAAGGTGTCGGAGGCGATCGAGCCAAGCAGGGCCACGCCGAGGATCGAGAGCAGGCCGAGGTTGCTGATATAGCCGAGGTAGACACCGGGGATGAGCACAATCTCGCCGGCGGTCAACATACCGACAAAAAGCGCGGCGAAAAAATAATTACTTGTCCAGGCGGGGAGCATATACGGTGGTTAGGCGGGTGTCTGGCAGAGCGGGCAAAAATGAGCACTTCTGCCGCCAACAACGATACGTTCTATTGTATCAGAACATCCCGTTCGGGGGCAGGGGGAGCCTGTTTTGCGGTAAACGTGGTGAAAATTTTGAAACGTACCGGTCCTGCCGTACAGATCGCGGTAATCACCGTCCGAGTCGCCGCCGGTTTCGATCGCGCGGTCTATAACAGCTTTGAGTGCCGTGCGAAGGTCGGTTAGTTGCTCGTCGGTTAGAGCGGTTACATCGGTTTCCGGATGGATCCGTGCCGCAAAGAGCGCCTCGTCCGAGTAAATGTTGCCCACCCCGGCGATAACGGATTGATCCAAGAGAACGGTTTTGATCCGCCCCGAGCGTTTTGAGTGAATGTGTTCTTGGAATTCGAGCGGGGAAAGGGTGCGGGGGTCCGGCCCGAGCGATGTCAGCTCTTTTGATCGAGCGAGACCGTCTGTGCCGAGGAGGAGCACTTTGGCGAACCGGCGCATATCCGAGAGGGCGAGGTGTGTCCCGTCGTTAAAACAAAAGATCAAATGAATAAAACGGTTGTACGGATCCCAAAGCGGCGAGCTTTTCTCGGCGATCGGAATCCAGGGTTCTTCCCGCCAGTTTTCCGGAAGATCGGCTTGGTCGGGGCGTTCGTTTTTTTGGTAGCTGCCGACAAGCAGGTGCCCCGTCAGTTTCAGATGGATCAGCACGGTCGTGCCGGTGGTCTGCTCCGAGCCTGTCGAAGGGTTAAGGTGGAGCAAGATATTCTTGCCCCGGCGGTCAACACCGGTGACGGTTGCGCCGGTTACGGCGGCGGCAAATTCGGTGTAGAAGTCCGGGTCCTTGAGCTGGCCTTTTTTAGGCACGGCCCTGATGTGAAAATCCGACCAGACAGCGGTAATGGTTTTCCCGAGCACTTCGTTTTTGAGTTGAGTTGCGGTGGTGTGTACTTCGGGAAGTTCGGGCATAAATGTAGTATACAGCGGGCAGTGTGTGTCGTCGAAGGGGGGCGTGATTGCCAAAAAAGGTGAGGAGGGACTGAGTATCTCGGCGAGGAGATGAGCCTAGGGTACAAATAGAGGCGCGTGTACTGCATACGTCCAGGAATAGGTGGCGCTTCTCGCAATTGACAACGTTATATAACAAGTGTATAGTTTTACCGGTGTATTATTCAGTACTCGTCGTGCCGCGGAGGTATCGACGGTACCAGTACTTGTGAAGGACTTGTGAAGGAGGTGCGAGATGATAGATGTGGTGAGGATGATTGATTGGTTCGTGAAGATTCTTTGGGCGGCGTGGATCGGCCCGCGATACGCCGGCCCGGGCTACAAACATATGTACGTGCACAAATGCCCCTCGTGCG
>JBBDHZ010000291.1:0-9537 GCA_040880645.1 Minisyncoccota bacterium | reverse complement strand
AGATCAGGGAACGAGCGGAGGATGTCGCTCGCTGGCGTGACGAAGCCGATCAAGAGCGTCGCCGCCAAATCGGGTTGGAACTGAAAAAAGTGCTCGAAGGAAGTGGGGTGTTTCAGGGAGAGACGCTCGACCACCGTCAGCTGAGCGAAATGATTGGGCTTCAATGGCAGGTGCAAAATCTGAACCCGATGCAGATGCCGACGTTCCTGGGGCTCTACGCTTACAAGGTCCATTTCGCCGGGTTCCAAGGAACCGAAGCCGATCTGGCGGCTCAGCGGGAGGAGGAAACGGGCGAACGAGGATTTCACGAGGGGGCTGATCTGGAAAAAGTGAGCGAGGCCATTCGACTGGTGGCTTCAGAGTCACGGGAAGAACAGGGACGCGGAGCAGCGTTGCTCTTCGACATGAAAGGGGCCGGCGAGGCACTCGTCTCCGGCTTTCTGCATTTGCTCCACCCGGATAAATACGCGTTGGTCAACTCGCCGACGCGAGCACCGTTCCTGAAGGACGGCTGGTTGAATGTCTCCGATCAGCAGCGTCGTGAGGCACGGGAGAAAGCTGAGGCGTCCTTCGCGAGCGATGAGAAATTCTCCGGCCGCATCATGCGTCGGCTGTTCCGGTGGCAGGTGTTCCTCGGCGAAGTCTTCGAACTGTGCGGCTTTCGCGACTACCACGAACTCGACCAGTTTCTTTGGATATTGGCAACCGAGCCGGCGTCGGATGCAGACGACCGTCTAAAGCAAGCCGTAGCCGCGGCCGACCGCCCTAAAGATTTGGCGGTACGAAGGGAGGCCGAGGCGAAAGCCCGCGAACTGATCGAGAGCAACCTCGGCCGGCTCTCGGCAGATCATCTCTCCGAATTGTTCACGCTGCTCAACGCCTGCGTGGGAAAGAAAGGAACCGTCTACACGCGATTTGGCCCAGCGTTCGTTGGCCACAACAAGAATCTGCTGATTGAGCAGGCCGACCAACTTAACGGATGGATCGAGACGCTTTGGACCGCAAAGGAGGAAGACGTCCCCAACATCCTTAGTGGCTTTTGGGAAGAAAAGCTGGCTGGCGGCGGACGGTCCTTCCCCACCGCAGTTCTCTACCTCCGCGATAAGGAAAAATACGCCGTTTGGACATCCAATTTGGAAAAGGCTCTGTACTCGGTTATTCCCGGCCTCCCCGCCAAGTTTCGGACCGGCTTCAGCTACCTGCAGTTCTGCAAGGGAGTGAATCGGTTGCGTAAGAAGCAACCGTTCCCGCCGGAAATGCACGATTTCGTGCTGTTCATGCTGACGAAACATGTGCCGGAGCCGGAGGATGAATCGAGCGGCGACTTCAGTGGCTTCTCGAAAGACACGTTTGCCTTCATGGAGGAATTGAGCCAGCACAACACGACCGAGTGGTTCGACGAGAACAGACCCCGTTACCAGGAGGCCGTTGACCAGCCGCTACGGCTGCTGATCAAAGATCTTGCTGAAGAGGTTATCACACCGCTCGATCCCAATCTGGAGACGTCCCCAAAAAAGTGTCTCTCCCGCATTAAGCGGAATACCTTCGGACGTAAAGATGTCGACCCGTATCAGGAAACATATTGGGCCGCTTTTTACCGCAAGGAACTGACCAAGCACACTGACTGCCAACTGTTCATCACCATTTGGCCTGGCTACCTGTATCACGGAATCGGGTTCGGGGAACAAGCTGACGCTGTACGCGGGCTGCTTAGCGAGACGCTGAATAAACATCCCAAGCTTGCCGAGGCCGTTTTCGATCGGATCAAGCAGTCGGGCTTTGTATTCGCACAACTGGAGGGAACTGCCGAGTCCGCCACGACGGTCGAAGTGCCCACGTTCGAAGAATTCGCTGACCTAGTGAAGGACAAGCGGTTCGAGGTGTACCGCCAGACGACGGCGGGAAACGCGGTCAAAGCAGGTGAGCGTTTAAAAGAGTCGATCGCTACGGATCTTCGGACGCTCTACCCGTTACTCCGGTTGGCGGCAGAGGACGTGTCCCCACCGGAGATCTGGGACCTGATTGAGGGTGGCGACGTCAGCGATGAAGAGACAATTATCACGACTGCGGATCTAGCGGCAACAACTTATCTTGAGGAAGAGTTTTTCGAAACGCTCAACCGGTACTTGAAAGACAAACGCCAGCTCATCTTTGTTGGGCCGCCAGGGACGGGCAAGACCTTCGTCGCTCTGGAATACGCCGAATACCTGTCCCAAAAAGGCGGCGAGGTGCGGACGGTGCAGTTCCATCCATCTTACGGTTACGAAGACTTCATCGAAGGGCTTCGACCGGCTGCCTCAGACAGCGGAGCCCTCACCTACCGCGTCGAGGACGGCATTTTTAAGCAACTGTGCGACGACGCCCGAACCAATCCAAAAGCAAAGTATGTTCTGCTGATCGACGAGATCAACCGCGGCAACATCCCGAGAATTTTCGGGGAACTGTTGTTCCTGCTGGAACACCGTGACAGAAAGACGGACCTGCCATACTCCAAGAAACCGTTCTCGATACCAAAGAACGTCATCGTGCTAGGGACGATGAACAGCTCGGACCGGGCGATCGCCTTGATGGATCTCGCACTCCGTCGCCGATTTCACTTCGTCGAGATGCAACCGAGGAGCGAAGTCCTTCTTGCTTGGCTTCAAGCCAATCAAAAGCCGACGTACGTGCAAGATCTCTTTGTTCGGCTCAACGACGCCCTCCGCAAGGCCGGAGTCGACGAAGATCGGTTTCTCGGGCACGCCCACTTCATGTCACAACACTTGGATGACGACTTCCTTCAGTTGATCTGGAAAGGAACGGTCGAACCGCTCTTGGAGGAATATTTCTTTGCAGAGCCGGAGAAGATCAACGATTTCCGGCTGGAAAAGTTCCAAAGCGTGATTGAAGAGGCTGCCGCCGTCGAAGAGGAAGCCTTGGAAAATGACGAAGATGAAGCTAGTGAAGGTGAGGATGGGTCTTGATCCTGACACCGACTCAAATGGCTGCCCATGCGGTAGCACCGTCCAGTCAACGGCAACTTGATCTGGTCGAGTGGGGATCGCTCGATGTCAGCCTCTCGTCAACGGAAATCGCTGAGCTTCTGAGATGCCCCAGCAAGGTGTTCCAGATCCAGACACTGCCAGGCGGCATGTGCCGGCTCCAATGCGGACCGGTCGTTGGGCGGCTTCAATTCGGCACCGTGGATGTTCGCATTCTGCCGAAATACCCGATGCCGTCTCTGTTGGCCATGCTCGCCGAGGTTCACGAACTGGCTCAGCTCACGCCCCAGCTCGTTGGCTATGACACGAGCCCAGAGGTTGTCGATCTGCTCGTCCAGATCTTCCTGGGACAGGTTGAACGAGTTGTACGGCAGGGCTTGAGGCGAACATACATCGAAGAAGACGAGGAGTTGGTCGCCGTTCGCGGTCGCATTGATCTGCGTCGGACGGTCGATCTTCATCTGCGTGGCAAAGCAAAGGCTCAGTGTCGGTACGAGGATTTCACGCTCGACGGACCGGAGAACGGGACGCTTCTGGCAGCACTCCGTGCCATCACGGCAGCTCGGATGCTGCCCGTCGTGCGGAGGAATGTGGGACATCGGGCCGCTGCTGAGTTTGTCGGCGTCAGGCCCCGCTTTCAGCGTGGTGCTGACCCTGTCGCCTTCGATCGACTCAACCAGCACTACCACCCCGCCCTTCAGCTGGCCCAGCTCATCTTGGAGTGCATGGGCGTCACACAAGATTTCGGGATGACTGAGGCCGATGGATTCATGTTGAACATGAACCAACTTTTCGAGAGGTTCGTGGAGCGACGATTGCGAAAACTCCTTACTGTGGATGGCATCCAGGTGCGAGCCCAAAAGCAATCTTCGTTTGATGTCCTGAAACAGTCCGCTATTCAGCCAGATCTCCTGATCCAAAGTCGGCATGGCCAACGAGTCGTCGCCGATACCAAGTACAAAGTGGGAACAAAACCGGACCCCAGCGACCTGTACCAGATGCTGACCTACTGCCGGGTGTTGAACATCGCGAACGGCGTCCTGTTCACCGTCGGAACGGGACAGCTACGCCGATACGAAGTGCTGGACGGCGTCACGACGATTGAAGTTATTCCCGTCGACCTCGACGGAACCGTGTCGGATATCGACAAGTCGCTACTGATCCTCGCGAGCAGAGTCACGGAACTGCTGACCGACGCAACGTGACAGGCTCTGATCGCTGGGCAATCTGCTGGCTCTCAGCGACCGGTAACATGGCCTACGTCATTCCGGCAAAAGCCGTAGCCACGGGAAAGCACGCTTGTTAGCCTAGTGGCGAACCCGCACCGAAGCGTCCGCCTGGATTCGAGGGAGGTAACCGTCGGCCACACCAGTCTGTCAATTTGCCAGCGAACGCGATCCCGCTCATGGGCGGAGTGGATGCTCGGTTGGGCTCACGAGCGATCTCCTAAGACTCACGTGAAGGTTCTTTCGTTTGCAATAGCCGCCAGAGCCCCGCCATTGCCTTTGGTCCTTGCTGAACACGAGGGTCATGAGACCACATACCGGCGGCTGCTACACTACGCAAGGACGCACCCGCATTTCTTTAAGTACAAGCCGTGGAAATAGGTGGATATCGTGCAGACTCTTGATCTCCAAGTTGAACAGGATCACGTCGAGTCTCTGGCGAAGGTGCGAAATCCCATTATTGCCATCGAAGAGTTGATTTGGAACGGCCTCGACGCGGACGCAACTCGGGTCGACGTCAAGCTGGAACTAAATGGCCTCGGTGGATTGGCGACGATCAAGATTTGTGATAATGGAAGCGGCATTTCAGCGGATGAGAGTGAACGGGCATTTGGGCACCTCGGTGGCTCAGCGAAGAACGGTGTGCAGCTGACACCTGGCGGTCGAATTCCCCATGGGAAGTCCGGGAAAGGGAGGTTCCGTGCGTTTGGCATTGGCAAATCTGTGGTCTGGGCCAGCCGATACAAAGTGAATGGAGATGTGCGGCAGTTTGACATACGGGGACACAGATCCTCACTAAAACGATTCGTCGTGGGCGAAGAGAAAACCTCGCCACTGAGCACGGGCGTGGAGGTCACGATTAGCGGAATCGAAATCAATTTCGTCTCGCTCATGGATTCGGAAAAGGCGACAGACGAACTTTCTAAGCGTCTTGCACTGTACCTGAGGAAGTATCCTGGAATCTGCATCACGTACGACGAGATCACGGTTGATCCGGCCGGTCTCGAAGAACACTCAGAAACCTACGAACTTCAGATCAGGGATAAAGATGGCGTCGAAACGGAAGCAGAATTGACCGTCATTGAATGGAAAACGCCGACGGAAAGAGCACTGTATTTTTGTGACGAAGATGGATTTGCTCTGGAAGAATCCGCTCCGGGCATTCAGGCTCCCGGCTTTCATTTTACAGCCTACCTAAAAAGCAATCTGATTCCTGAGCTTGTGGATGACGGAGCTTTCGCGTTTGAGGACATGCACCCGGTCGTGACGTCCATCGTCGACGCCGCGAAGGAGACGTTACGCGGCCACTTCCGAGCACGTGAATCGAGCCGAGCGTCTGATCTCGTTAAAAAATGGCAAGAGGAGAAGGTTTATCCGTACGAGCCGGGCGAACAGGGGCCTCTGAAAAGTGCTGAGAGAGAGGTTTTTGATGTCTGTGCCGTTAAGGTACATGAGTACCTTCCGAGCTTTGAAAGGTCCGACACGAGAAGCAAGCAACTCACGTTTCGGCTGATCCGGGAGGCTCTCGAAAGCAATCCAGACAGCCTGCACACGATCTTGAGGCAGGTCCTCGACCTTCCTCAGGACCAGCGGGACGACCTTGCAGCGATTCTTGACCGCACGCATCTTGCTGCCATCATCAACGCGGCAACGACCGTCGTCGATCGCCTTGACTTTCTTGGATCCCTCGACGAACTGCTTTTCGGCGGGTTCAAGAAGACACTACTTGAACGGAAGCAGCTCCACCGAATCCTAGCCGAAGAACTCTGGATCTTCGGCGAGCAATACAAACTTGGCATCGACGACGAGTCTCTAGCAAATGCGTTGAAAAAGCATATTCAGCTGCTTGGCCGTGGCGACCTCGCCCCCGGAAAAGCAGAGGAGGTCACGGATCTCGAGGGAAAGCAGCGAATTCTTGATCTTATGCTGTATCGGCAGATTCCCCAGCTTCAGCCTGACAGTTTCGAGCATCTGGTCATCGAGTTAAAACGGCCTTCTTGCAAGCTTGGGCAGAAAGAACTCGCCCAAATCGAAAATTACGCTTTTTCGGTCATGGAGGACGAGCGGTTTGACAAAGCACAAACACGCTGGACATTCATTCTGATCGGTAACGAGCTCTCAAGTCACGCTGACCTAAAGTGTCGAGTTAGGGGCAAAAAGTACGGGCATATCCACGAGTCAGACGACGGATCGCTAAACATCTACGTGAAAAAGTGGTCAACCATCATTGCTGAGGCCAAGTGGCGATACAAGTTCTTTAAGGAAAAGCTTGAATTGGAAGTCGGCACCGCAGACGGTATACGTTACCTGCGAAACAAGCATGCTGAAAAGGTTCCACCGGCTAAGTACGACTTTTGAAGTGACTAATAAGCGGCGGTGGGGTGGGGACGCTGGGTGCGATCGCAGGATGCGAGTACGTGAGAATGCTTTTCGATCTCCTGTATCTTTGATCGCGGTCGGCGTGGTGATCGCCCTTACGGCAGCGTCGTTGAACGTCAGCTCTTTACTGAGGTACAGTGCCGCAAACTCGGCCACGCCATCTTCACCACCGATCAGTAGCAACTGGTATGGGTGGATCAACATCTCACCGAACGAATCCTGCCAGATCAATTGCACGTCACGATCACCGATCCATCGTCCAGCCAGACTCGGAGTACTGAGCTGTCACTGGTACCCAGAGAACCTTCTCGACGGAGTTCCCGGTGACGCTACGGTCAGAATTGCAACGCAACGCCCACGGGACCTTTCCCAAAATGTCCTAAGCCAAACGGGAACGCTCCTGATCGGACGAATCGGCCCATGAAGGACAGGCGACATCCACGCTATGACCGAGCGTAATGTGTCCGTGGTTGGGGTAAGTGGAATTGTTCGTTTTCACTTACTCTCTTCACTTTGGAGCACGAAATGCCTGCTGACCTTGCCGTTACGAACGGCCGAACCGCGATGATGTACGCTGGGGAAACTCCCTGGCATCGATTGGGCACCAAGCTGGACGAGCCAGCGACGGCTTCGAAAGCCATTGCGGCTGCCGGCTTGGATTACCGGGTCGACCTGAAAACGATTGTTACCGCCGACGGTGTTCCTGTGCCGCAAAGGAAGGCCGTCGTACGAAATGACACCAATGCGGTTCTGGGGGTTGTCGGAAACAGCTATCAGCCGGTCCAAAACCACCAGTGCTTCGGCTTCCTCGATGCCGTGGTTGCCGACGGTGATTTGCGGTACCACACGGCCGGTGCTCTCGGCCAGGGAGAACGGGTTTGGATGCTGGCGAAATTGCCGGGAGAGATTCGTGTTCGGGATTCGGAGGATCTGACCGAGCAATATCTACTGTTGAGCAATTCCCATGACGGGAGTTCAGCATTGCGTGTCTTCTTTACTCCGATCCGTGTCGTCTGTGCGAATACGCTGGGCATGGCGGAACGAAGGGGACGCGGTCAGGGAGTTTCCGTCATCCATAAGGGAGACTTGGCGGCGAAGGTTGGGAAAGCTCAAGAGGTTTTGGGACTGGCGAAACGGTTCTACGATAGCCTGGAGGATCGGATCAATCTTCTGGCAAGTCACTACCCGAGCCGGCAACAGTTGCAGGATTACTTCGCCACGCTCTACCCGGATGCCCCCGATATGAAGAACCGTCGGGCTGAGAATGTCAGGAGCGAACTTTTTCGACTGTTCGAAAATGGACGCGGACAGAACATCCCGGAAACGCGGTTGACGACCTGGGCGGCGTTCAATGCGGTCACGGAGTTCGTCGACCACCATCGCTCGACGCGTGGCAAGACGGAACAGGAACGTGCCAGCCGGCGTCTCGATTCGGCTTGGTTCGGGAGTGGAGCGAAACTGAAAGCAGACGCTTGGACCGCCGCTCTGGAATTGGCGGCTTAAGACGGTCTTCCGCCCCACCCTTGGCATTGCCTTCCTGGTACGATTGCCGTGCTTGAAAACGATTAAACCCTCTCTCGCATCAGGAGAGGGTGTTTGCTACGTCGTTTCGCAATGCCGTCTTGTTCCCTTCAAATCATCTTGGCACTCACCCCAAAGGTTGCTGCATGACGAGTGGTACGCCCGACAATGAATGTCGCCTCATCGCAATCGGCGATGTCCATGGGCATCCCAAAGCTCTACGAGGTTTGGTGGAACTCGTCGGCCTGCGGCCTGACGATGTGGTGGTCATGCTGGGTGACTACGTGAATCGCGGTCCCGACAGTCGGGGCGTGATCGAGTTCCTGATCGAACTTGGAGCACGATGCCAGCTCGTTCCTCTGCTTGGCAATCACGATGAGATGATGCTCGGTAGCCGGGGAGACGTGAATGCCGAGAGCCGTTGGCGGTACGAAGGAGGAACGGCCGTTCTGCGGCAATATGGCCCACGCAACTCCGTTGAAGATGTTTCTAAATCGCATTGGGATTTCCTCGCCTCTTGCCAACCGGCTCACGAAACCGACGCGTTCATCTTCGTCCACGCCAACTACAGCTGGTATGACTCGGTCGAGCATCAACCATCCTCGTTGCTACGGTGGATCTCGATCGACGAAGAAAAGCCTCAACCCCACACCAGTGGAAAGACGGTGATCCTGGGCCACACTCCCGGTCCCATCCGCGACTATGGATTTTGTCGCTGTCTTGACACGGGCTGTGGATTCGGGGGACGGCTCACCGCAATGGACGTTTTCACTAAGACGTGCTGGCAGGTCACAGAGGATGGGGAGGCTGTGGAGCCTGAGCCCGTCGCCACTGTTTAACGTCTTGGCAGAGGCTAGCCGGAAGGCCTAGACGACCAGTCAAGCCAGCGTAATCGCACGTTGCCTCGGGTACGTAGTTCAGTGACACCATCCACTGAACTCTAGGGAGCCAGCCATGCTTAAGGTCAACGTCGGTTTGAGCCGGAAAGTTTCTCGTGATTACAACAGCACCGGGTTCAGTGTGAACCTCGAAGGGGAAGTTTGTGCTCCCCTCGATGATCCGGAATTGGTCGTCGAGAAGATCAGGGAACTGTACGACTTGGCCGAGGAATCGCTCGATCAGCAAGTCGAACGCTACGAAGGGGAGTCGGCGATGGCGTCTCGCGATGAGCAGCTTCCTCAGGTGAGCCAAAACCGGTTTTCACGTCAACCGCCGACAAACGGCAGGAATCAAGAAAACCGTTCCACTTCGAGCAACGGAAACGGCCATTCCCGTGGGGGCAATGAACCTGCTTTCACCCCGGCGACCAACAAGCAGATCCAATATCTGCTCACCCTCGGGAAGCGACAGGGGCTGACGAAGCCGCAGCTCGAACGTCGAGTCGTCGAAATCGTCGATCGCGAAGTCGGTCTCTATGACCTGAGCAAAAC
>JBBDHZ010000290.1:0-9657 GCA_040880645.1 Minisyncoccota bacterium | reverse complement strand
ACCCACAGCTCGACGTAGCCGTTGTAGACAGCCGCCGATGCCTTCCGTTCGTCGTTGTTCACTTGCTCAATCAGCCACCGTTCAAGTTGGTCGACGTTCAGGTCGCAGAGGAAACGAAAGCCGCAAGCGGTGCAAATCGAATCCATGCACTCATCGGGGTATTCTGCCGGATTTAAGCCAGCCGTTCGAATTTGGTCGACAGCTTGTTCGAAGCGTTTGTCGAGTTCATCGGCCGGAACCAACAAACAATTTGCGAAGGTGTTAGCTTGGTATTCCAAGAACCCGTATTCGCGTTCGGGAATTTGTGTAACTTGCGACTTCCAATCTTCGATGGACTCAAACGTCATCGCCCGTAAGATTTCGCGATGCAATACCCGATGCCCTAGTTCATGGGCCAATGAAAACCGATACCGATTCAAACGGTTTTCCAGCACGAATTCATCGACCGAGATGGTCGTTGTGTCCCGTGAGATGAATGCATCAATGTTAAAGGCTTTTTGCAACCCACGAATCGGAACCACGTCCATGTCGTAATCGCGTTCAACGATCAATTCAATGGCGATCGGAAAGCGGTCGCAGACATGGCTTTTGGAAAGCGTGCTTGCAGCTTCGGCTTTCAGGCGGTCGTAAGATAGAAACGGGACATGCATCAGCTTCGGCGGATCCTCTCGACCAATGCGTCCAGATCAATGCCACCCGATTGTTGTTCGTTGCGAATCGTGCGGAACAGCGCGGGCAGCTTGTCAATCGTTTCGTCGTCGCTCAAAAGGTCGCTCGGTAGTCGTCCACGCTCGGCGGCAGCCGCGTCGAACAAGCTGAACCACTCGTCGCCGCCTTCTTTCAGGCCTAGTGCCGCCGCGTAAACCTCCACCCGCTCATCGGAATCGGGGGCAGGAAAACGCCCCCGTTCGAGCTTGCTGTAATTACCGGCGTCAAAGCCGTTCTGACTACAAAACTCTCGAAGCGACAGTCCCTTTGCTAGCCGAAATTCCTTTAAAAGTTCCCCAAATCGTGGCATTTTCGTTGTCCTGTAAAGAGGTGTTGTATGCATCCTACAACGCTCCAGCAGCAAGGGCAAGCTTAAATTTTCAACACCCCCGAAGGACTAGGCGTCGTTCGTCCGATAGCCAACAAACCCGCCAGAGCAACCGCAGGTCGTCCGAATCCATCCCGAGCGGCGTTTGTCCGGTGCGTCGACCCATCGGTCGCGGTCCCGGTGGCAACATCGAGCCGGTTCGGGGCGTTGCGCTGGTTCCGACCGTTGCATCGGCGCAGTCGGCACCAGTGGGGATGCAACCCAAAGAGATCGCAGGTCAGTGGTGGTCGGCGTCGGCATGATGGAAGTTTGCTTTGAGTTTGTCTCTCGGTCCGTAGGACCATAAAGAGAGACAAACTCTCTTATGGTCCCTTATGGGAATGGCGACATCTGGGTGTCGCCTGGGATGGTGCCAAAATGTCGCCTACCGTTTAGGGGGCGAGCGTCACAAATCGTCGAGCCGTTCGCGGCTTATTGGGCGTTTGGGGTCGGGCGTTTGGGGCGTTTGGGCGTTTGGGGTCAGAGCATTTTGGTGGCTGGGTACGCAGCCAGCCGGTGATTGGCCTCTCCGACCGCCCTGTTTTTTGCAAATCCTTTAAACGCCTTCGTTTGCCTTCGCCAAAATGCACTGTCCCCAAACACGCTTGGAAGAAAAGCAAAGTATTTGCATATGCGACTTCTGCACTCGGCCAAACTGAGTTGGTGCCGAGGGTCATCCGACGAGTGAACATGATCGTTCCGCAACTCACGAACCTCGTGCGTCTCAAGGCGGTTGGCATCGGGAATGCGGCAGGAAGCGGTGACAGCCTCGATCAGATCGTACATCCTCGGGTGGCTGGTTCGCCCTGTTGCGGCATAGTACTGCCGCAAGCCGGCTTCGAACTCCGCAAAAAGTCGTATCAAGTAAGTTGCTTCCAGGCGTTGTTGGGCTGCGTTCATGGGATTGGGGTCTGGGATTGGTGGGATTGGGGTCAGTGCATTTTTGACTGGGCAAGCTGCGAAATCTGGGCGGTGCCATGTAAGCCCGCTAATGGGCTCAAGCCACGATCTGCCGCATTACGCTGGGAGCGTCGGTCAGCCCGAGGCGGACGCCACGCGGCGGATTGGCTCGCTTCCGCCGTCGACCTGCCTTTTGCAGACTCCCAGAAGCCTTTCGTTTATCCTGGCGAAAATGCACTGACCCCAAACACCTCTTCTCGATTGGCCGCTGTCAGCCATCGACTTCCGTACTTCGTCATAGAATCTCGCCTGGAGATTTTCTTCAGTCACAGCGATGTCGACGATGGTCGCGAATTCTGTAAGTATCGCCCGAGTCGAAGGCAGCGAGGACTTGCCGATGCCGGAATAATACTCGAGGTGCCGTTTGACAGACTCAACTGCTTTCCGCAGGCCCCTGCGTCCGAAATCCCTGTGAATGCTTTCGAGAAAGTACCTCGTGGCGTAGACGTTCAGCGTCCGACGGTACTCTCTGCCGGCGAAGATGTGTTGGAGCGAACTCGTATATGCCTGGGCGGATGCGCGATTCATTCCGTACCTATCTGACAGCAATGCTACCGCTTCTTGTGCTTTGAGGGCCCTGGAGAAAACACGCTTCCCAATTTTATAGACTGCATGGATCTGGTCTTCTGTGATGTTGGTAGGCATTTGGGCAGCTAGGAATCTCGTGTATCGGTGGTGCGGGCTCGCGTGGCAGCCAGGTGCCGTCCCGTTTTACCTGCTCGTCACGACATTGGCCACGAGAACGGCTGGAATTCTCAACTATTCAGAGGGCTAGATCTTCCGCAGCAATTTATCTCGCCGCTCATCCGAAATCCCGTCAGAGGGGCGCTCAAGTGACATTGATTTTTCGATAAAGGTTCGGATTCTAGTGGAAGGCACCTGTTGAAAACGCTGGGATCAACGGTCTCTGAACCACGGCGATAGGTTGATGACCGCATCCCGCACGTCGTCAGTGGAGGCTGCACTCTTACTTGCAAGGACCTCGAGCAAGTCCTCCTGGTTAGGCTGCCCTAGCGCCAGCCGGTAGAGCAGGCGTTGTTCTTTCATCCATTGAAGCCAGTGTTGCTGCTCGCTTGTAGGCACGTCGAAAACGTACCGGCTCACGCTACCCTCTTTGCAGACCCACCACGGCGCAAGCCCTGACTCATCACTCATCTTCTCGTTGGCGAGTTCTTCGATTCGTGCCCACGGGCTTTGCCAACGTTTCCGCGTCGCCATCGCCTGCTCGCCGACGCGGCTCGCAATCGCCCGACGAATGGGAAGCCCTCCGAATCGTTGGATGCGTCCTTCGCGTTGTTCCAGGTCGACAGGATTTCGACAAAGATCCCAATGCACCAGCGTGTCACACCATGCGTGGAAATCGAGTCCCTCCTGCCCAACCGATGTGGTTGAGAGCACATGGGGCCAGAACGGCGTGTTAAAGGCTCGCCGCATTTCATCGGTGCGGAATGGCTTCGCGCCGTCCTCCAGGTTTCGAATCTGTGTTTGAATGAACGGGAGGGCCACGTGGCAGCGTAACGAGAACGTCGCATTTCGCTCTTCCTCCAACGGGTGCAAAAAGAACATTCCACTTTTTACCGTTAGACCCTCTCGGAGTTCTACGGCAAGCTCTTCATCCTGAAGCGTTCGTAGCCTTGCTGTGATCCAGAGATGCTCATCAAGAACGGATTCCAGGTTGCCATCGACAACCGCTCGAATTATCGCCTCTGGATAAGACTCATTTTCTTTGCACAGAAGGCGGTAGAACCAACGTTGGTCGAGGTAGTTTCTCAGTCCCATCCAAGCCGAAGCCAGAGTGTGACGGAACTTCGGCTTCCCAGTGCGGTCGCGACTATCACTGGTCGCTTGCGGCCAGTGCCGCAGGAGAGCCCGACCGATGACGACACCGGGTGAACCAAGGGCATAGTCGACCAACGACTCTATCCCGGCAGGTCTGATGACGTGAAGCGGCTTAGCCGCCTCCTCATCCCAATCGTTCAATAGGTTGGCCAGTCCGGAGTCTTCGGATTGCCCTGTCGCAGTTTCACCATGTACCCACCACCATGCTTGGCTGATCCAGTCCCAATTTCCAGCGGAGTGTTCGAGTCGTGCGATCAGTCGCCAAGGCGGTAATGAAGGGCCTTCCTCTCGGATCGCAATTCCCAGTCCCTGAATCGCTTGCTCTAATTGCCGATAGATAGAGCGGCGGATAGCCGGAAGACTATCAGTCCCAGCGGCGAGTGGGTCGGTTGCCTGAACAAGGAACGGTGATGGGTGGAACAGTCCGAGCAAAGGATGTCGTTTATCCGTGGCCGAAAGTAGGCGGCGGCGCGAAACCTCCGCGTACGGCAGACCATCATTGGCGAGCGTTCGCGCCTCTAGGTCGTAACTGAATGCCGCTGCAATCGCCTGCGGGACGGCACGGAATCGGCTGAATACAAGGAGCTTTCGAAGCGATTGCGTTTGATTCTTCCAAACGCCCCGAGGAGACCACCACGGTGCGGTCGGGGAAAGCCAGGGCACGTTCAACTGATCCGTGGGGGCTAGCTGGGCTAACGCCCGCAGGCGGGGGTGCGGCCAGCTTTTTAACGAACTGTAGGCGTCCCGCATTTCCACGTTTAAGCGGGGTACGCCGTTTCCATCCGTTGGTCGAGCCGTTTTCCATGCCACGTAGTGGTTGCCCATCGTTTGCATCGGCAGCGGAATCGACGTCCAGTAAGGTACAGCGGTATGGCGATGAGCATCGTCGAGGCACGTGCTTAGATGTTTGAAGACTGACAGGTCCTCGGACGCGATCGGTGCCGTCAACGATCCTGTGCGAAACTCGTCCCAACCGTCTTCATGGGAGGCCCGCTCCGTCCGCGCAATGATGGGGCAGAGCAAGTCCTCGATGGCACGTCGGGACTGATGCGATTCCTCAGAGTCGGGCTGGCCTTTGCGAAGTTCGGCTTCGAGTTGCACAAAAGCATCCTCGCATTCCTTCCGCTTTTTAGCAGCTGTTACATCGCTGCCATTGCCGTCGCCTCCAAACAGCACTTCGATCAACTCAAAGAATTCCGAGCGGTGAGACGCACCGGCTTCTTCCTCCCACCGCCGAGTAAAGAGACGGTAAGGTGTCGCCGACAGCAGCAACAGCGCCGGTGGCCTTTGCAGCCCGTGGCCCAGTAGTCGTCCGACTACACGCTCAGCGGCTTCGTCCTCCTGCTTTTTCAGCAGATCGTTGAACTTTTGGAACTCGTCAAAAATCACGAGATCAGGGCTCACCTCTTCAACAGCACTCGCCGCGAGTGAGTTTCGCAAATGGACAATCAAATCCAGTGGAGCAAGCTCACCCGACTCCCACCGAGCACGCAGCTCTGCGAGAAAGTGCCTGCCCTCGCCCAGTTGAAATTCCTGCCGTACCGATCTCAGAAATGCGGACCGCAAAGATGTGTTCGACGCTTTATTTCTCTGCTGCTCGACGGTATCTTCCCAATGAACCGTGGCACTTCCCTGAAATACATTCTCTCCCCACTCGTCTAACAACCGCGGCCAGAGACGCTCAACCAGCGTATGAATCAACGCTCGCTCCTCCTTGCGTCCATCTCGACGATGACGTTTTCGCATCGGGATGGAAGTGTCGGGAGTCAGCGAATAAAGATGAAGACGTGGGTGCTGCGGCGGTTCAGAAGCACGAAGCAGTGAAAGCCGATCAACCGGACAGTCCGCAGCCTCTCGTTCCTCTGCAGGAACAACCTCCAAAAGCTTGCGACGATTCTGACGTGCGATGGTCAGATTGCTGCACATGTAGAAGACGACAAACGGCGTGCCCTTGTCATTTTTCGCCATCATCTCTCGGATGACGTGTTGCGCTACAACCGTTTTCCCCAATCCTACTTCATCCGCGACGAGGAACCTTCGCGTCTTGCGGCGCCGATCGAACGCAGCGAGCACCGCCTGAACGGTCGCTCGTTGAAACGGTTTCAGATCCGTCATGATTCCTTCACCAGTGCGCGACGGAGAATCTGCCATGTCCGATGAAATTCTTCGACTACAGCGCGATCCTCAGCCCGCACTTCAGCGTCTGTCTGCACCTGGTACAACTTGAGGAAATGCCGAACCTTTCGATCGATCAGCTTCAGGCTATTCGCATCTCGACTCCACGAGCGGAGCACCTCTTCCAATGTGGGCGCCCACCACGTCGGCATTACCTCAAGATTGTCGCGACTCCCCGGCGTCGTCGGCGTGTCCCAATCGCCTCCGCCCTCACCGTCTGAGTTCCCCGTCAGCAGTGATCGGATCCACTGCAGAAACGTGCGGGCATCGAGATAGCGGGCCAACGCCTGTCGGTCCCGCTCCTCGGTTGGTGCCGGATTCAAAGGCGTTCGCTGTAACCAGCTGATGGCGGCCCCACTCAGCGTCAGGCGACACCGCACCAGTTCAGTAATGTCGGCTGCCGTGATAGGCGGCAATTCGACCTCGATCTGATCACGTGGCCAGACCACACAACTACCGCTAAGCAATCCGATCGCGAGTTGAACTTCACTGTCGACTGGATTAGGGTCCGACTTCGCTACAAGAGTTGGGGTCTGTTCCGTGACATGCTGAGTCACATTCCACGCTGCAGAAACCTGCTTCCGAGCGGCCTCCAAGCGATCCTCAACCTCGCTCGGTTGCTCTGGTGCTTCAAGTTCGTCAAGCCGAACCGTTTTCGCGATCTCTGTTGCAAACTTCTCCAGGCCACCGGCGACTTCCGGACTCACCACCAACTCCGCCACGATTTCCCGATTCGGTCCACACCAGCCTCGCTGGGTCGCATTTGCGCTCCCCGTCCAAACCAAGCGTCTCGATCCTGCTCGTGCGTAGATGATCTTTGCATGGAGATTGCGAGGCTCAGGTTCCTCATCCTGTGAGCTGGCATTTTCACGGTCGGAGACATCGTCGGCGGTTTGCTGATCGGGAACCGGGGCGTCGAGATACAGCAACTCAGCAAACCCGCTGAGCGGCTGACCGGATTGGGCGGCGAGCTTGGCAAGCTCCGCCCGGGTTGAAACGAGCGTACGGTGCGTTCCGCCGGTCCCCCATTTCCCGAGATCGCCAATCGTGGTTCCATCCAGAAACGGGCTGATGACGGTTAGGCAGTCGACGCGATCCGGTGCCCGCGGAAGAGTTCTCGGTGTGTCGGTATCGAAAAGCCGAAGCGACTTCACGGCACAGCCGGCTGGCTCGCTCCAACGAACTCGCTGTAATTCCGATCTGATTCTGCGCGGCGTGACACTCGGTAAATCGGCATGAACCGCTAGCGACTCAGCGAATTCGATTAATCCGGGAATATTGCCCCCTTCGCCGTCGGTTCGACCAACGAGCGTAAGCCCGATATCCCACGCCAAATCGCGAGTGAGATTCCGGCTGCCGATCCATAACCGCCACTCCGCTGCCTCACCGTTTTGCTGAACGTGTTTCGCAAACGCCGCCTTGGGATGCCAAGAGGCCTGGGATTCATTCAGCTGAACCTCCCGAACATAGCGATCGAGAATCGTTAGGACCCGCGGCGTCTTTGCGGGTGCCACCAGTCGGCCCGACTGTACCACCAAGCGAACACGCTCGGCGAGTTGGTCCACCGCATTCGCAAAATCTACCTTACTGCCCGACCCGCGGTCGTCATCCAATCCCGCAAGAGCCAGCAGTGCCGCCACCAACGCCACCAGATCAGCCGAATAGCTAGCCAGCAGCGCGTACTCGGTTTTCCATGACGGATCTGGCCGCATGGCATCGAGGTACGATACGTTCGCCCAATGATGACTATTCATGCGCCCCCTGCAGATCCATTAGCAGTTGCCGCACCTGCTGCCACCGATAGTGCAGCGGTTCAGCCGCCGCGGAATCGGTCGGTGTCCACTCCGCCCGCTTCTCTCGTCCGGCAACGCTTTTTATCAACCGTGCACGCCGCCCCTTCCGTCGGTATTCTGCACGCTCGTAGATGTCGTGCAGTGCCATCACGTCCAGACGGTTTCCAGCAAGCCACTCCTGCGTCCTTCGCAACACCTCAACGATGCCCTCGGGCATCTTCGGTGCGTCGATCACTATCTCATCGACGTTGAGAGCCATCGCCGCTTTCGAATGCGTGTCGCAGACGGCAACGAGATTGCCACGGTGCTTGTCCTCAGTGGCCAAGCCGTCATGCCGCTCACGCATCTCTTCCACCATGGCCGCATAGACGCCGCGACCGATCGCCGAAAGAGCGGCGGCCTGTCGCGCCCTTGTGAGGGCCGCGCTATCGGGGGCATCGGCAACCTTCACAACTTTTTTGGACCAGAGAGTGTCACGATTGCTCAGTTGGACCTGGTGCTCCACGAGACGAGCAAGAAGCGAAAGAGTCGAGGTGCTGTTTGGATGTGAGACCGTCAGGAAGCAGTTCCGGAGAAATCGTCTCTCGGCGGGCTGAAGTTCAAAGTCGAGCGGTTCCTTGGCGGAATGCCACTCGTCTGGCGGCCGCGGTAATGACCCAAACAAAGGTTCCTCCTCGACCAACAGCTGCTTATCGTCGTCGTGCAGCTGATGACGAGGCCCTCGCCTTGCTATTGCTCGGTGCACGGTCTGCCGAGAAGGAGCCGCGCCACTTGCAAGCGGTTTGAGAATTCGCCATGCCGAGAGAGCAGACCAATAGATCATGCTCGGCGGCTGAGCCGTTGGTTTCGGATAGTTCCGAAACCCGATCACACCGTGCTTGGCTCCGAGATGACGTAGACGCCGTGTCAGCTCCAGTTCCTCCTTTTGGAGCTGTTCGACAACGCGGTCCCGGGGGGAATGCATCGCGACTCTTTCGTACATCCAAGGGACGAAGAGCACGTAACGCAATCGGGTGTGAAGCACCGAAGTGCCCGGAAAAAATCGGTCGGCATACGCCTGATGCAGTGCCAAAAAGCCAACTTCATCTCGGACCCCTTCGACATCATCCCGAAGTTGCGTCTCCGCACGTCGAAGGGCGTCACGCGACAGCAGTGTCCATCCCAGACTCGGTTCCATTGTCCCGCCTGCCCCTGTGTTATTTGTTGGAGCCGAGTGACAGTTCCAGCTGGTCCAGCGATCGCTTATCCAGCTTCGCCAGTTTGCGAAATAGATCCGGCCGTTGGCGGATTCGCTTGCGGATCGACGCCGGCACTTTGTCGGCCAAGAGCAGCAATTCGTCTTCGTCGGCTTTTAGCTCTTCCGCCAGCTTGTGAATGAACTTTTCCGACGGGTAATCGCCAAAGTGCAGCTTCCCGTTCTCGACTTTGCTGATGTACGAAACGCTGACGCTCATCCGTTTGGCAACAATTTGCTGCGTGAGGCCCCGTGAAACTCGAAGCTGCCGGACTCTTTCGCCAAACTGCATGGAATTGCTCGCTCTCTGGCTGATGTGTCGCCCCGATTGTGTGGGGCTCGTCAGTAACGTAAGCTGCGTGGACTTTTGGGTCAACATCCCGTCCGGGAATCACGAACGATGAGCACGAACAAGGCAAACGCGGCTAGCGTCTTGGTTTCTCCACCGTCAGCAGCCGAAATTGACGGCTTGCTCTCTGCGCAGTTAATCGTGGCTTGGGCGGGTGAATCCGGCGCACCCGACGATCCGTCGACAAAACGACTCGCTTGGTGGCGAACGGACTTGGTTGGTGAAGGTGCCG
>JBBDHZ010000289.1:0-9666 GCA_040880645.1 Minisyncoccota bacterium | reverse complement strand
TTCTTTTTACTGCTGGGAGCGATCACCGATACCGGAAACCGGATCTACTCGGCCATCGGCATCACGAGCTCCGGAACGATCAACGTGACGGTTCCGCACGCGGGTGCCCAGCTCTACCTCAACGACCGCCCGGCCGGGCAGAGCTCACGCAGCAACGAGACGCTTTCGTTCCCGAACCTTCGGATCGGTCAACACACACTGATCGTTGCCCGCGAGGGATACTACCCGTGGGCAAAGACGATCGAGCTTCACGCCGACGAAACACAGGCTCTACGGCCGTTCCTGGCCGCCCACCGCCCTCCTCAACGCACGATCGATCCGAATTCGTCCGAATACCGCGAACTCATTCGTGCCATTCAGGAGGTCCGGGCACCGAGCGCCGCTGAGCCACGGGTTGCAAGGACCCGCGCACCGATCACTATCTGGGTTGAGGGCGACGCGATTAACGCCCGCTGGCGAGGAGAGGAGGACGAGATACCGCCATCATTTTGTATCAACCCTGATCGCTGCGTTGCCCAGATCACCGTAAACACAACCGATCAGGCGGTGCGCAATCTGGCCTTTTACAAGGACCGCGACGATGTGGTGGTTTTCGCCACCGGAAACGCCGTCTACGCGCTCGAGGTCACCCCGCACGGCACACGCCAGAACTTTCAACCGATCTATGAAGGCACTGAACCGAATTTTGTTGTAACCGGCACCTCGACGATCGCGGTCCTGGACGACGGATTTCTTCTCTCGATCGAGTTATAGCGTTTCCCTCTCGTCTTACACACAGCGGTGCCGTTGACAGAACAAAGCGGCAGCCCGCCGAGAGATCGCTTTTACCCCCTCGTTTATGTACGTCATCGACGTTATCCCCATAACAAAAAATATGAGCCGGGACTACCTGTCCTACTTTACTCCCCGGGAGGTATCGCCCGGGAAATTGGTAACCGTTCCGATTCGCTCAAAGAGTGTCTCCGCCCTTGTGGTCCGGTGCGCGAGCGCCCACGAGCGGAAGACCGAGCTCAAATCCTCCGGCTTTACCCTCAAGAAGGTCACGAAACTTCACAAAACCTCGTTCCTTGACGAGGGTTTACTCCACGCCGCTCAAGAAACCGCCACGTACTTTTCGACTACCCCGGGCCGCGTGCTACAAACGATCATTCCCAGCGCGATCCTCGAGAACAGTGCGGCAATCAAACCGCCCAAAGAACTCCCGCGCGGAGACCTCACCCACGAAAAATTTCTTCTCCAGACCCAGCCGAGCGAGCGCCTGGCGCATTATAAAAGCCTGATCCGGGAAGACTTTGCAAAAAACCGCTCCGTATTCTTTTGCCTGCCCACCATCGAAGACATCAACAAAGCCAAAGCGACCCTCGAGAAAGGGATCGACACCTACACCTATGTACTGCACGGCAGTTTGAGCAAGAAAGTCATTCAGGAGACCTGGAACGAAATCGTCCGCCAGGACCATCCGGTGCTGGTTATTGCCACGCCGCTCTTTCTCTCTCTGCCCCGAAGCGATCTCGGTACGATCATCATCGAGCGCGAGACCGCCCAGAGCTACAAACAACAGGCCGCGCCGTTCCTCGATATGCGCACCTTTGCCGAACATCTGGCACACGCCCGCGGTGTACGCTTTGTCCTGGGCGACACCTTGCTTCGCGTCGAGACCCTCTGGCGGTACCGCAATCTGGAGTTTACCGAGTATATGCCTCTCAAGTACCGATCGCTTACCTCCGCCGAGACCGCGCTCACGGATATGCGCGAACACGTCGCGGACGAGAACGATGAATTTCCGATCCTCAGCCCCGAGTGCAAAGAGCTCATTGCCGGTGCCTATCAGCACAGCGAGCTCACGTTTCTCTTTGCCAGCCGGCGCGGCCTCGCCCCCATCACCGTATGCGGCGACTGCGGCGCCTCCGTTCGCTGTCTCCACTGCGAGACACCGGTCGTACTGCACGAATACGGCGCCGAGAGCGAGCACAACGTTTTCCAGTGCCACAAATGCGGGACGACCCGCTCCGCCCACGAAACCTGCACGTCGTGCGGAAGCTGGCGCCTGAAAGCACTCGGGGTTGGAGTTGACCGTATCGCCGATGCGGTTACGACGTCGTTTCCCAACGCGACTATTTTCCAGATCGATAAAGACCACACCCGGACGCACAAGCAGGCCCTCGCGACGATCGAGAAATTCTACCAAACCCCGGGAAGCATCCTGATCGGGACCGAGATGGCCGCGCTGTATCTCTCCGAGCCGATCGAGAATATCGGTGTTGTCTCGCTCGACAGTCTTTTCTCGGTACCGGACTTCCGTATCAACGAAAAGATCATCACTCTTCTCACAACACTCCGGCTTATGGCTCAAAAGCACTTTCTCGTGCAAAGCCGTAACGCCGAACAGCCGATCCTGCGCTACGGTCTCTCCGGAAATTTGATCGACTTCTACCGCGAAGAGATCGGTATCCGCAAACAGTTTTTGTATCCGCCGTTTACCGTTCTGGTCAAGATAACCCGGCGCGGCGCTCAAAAGAAGGTCGAGGCCGATATGGCCTGGCTTCAGGAGCAAGTCGGGGAGGAGCGCATCACGATGTATGCCGGATCACCTCCCATCGTGAAGGGGAAATTTGTTATGAACGGTTTGATCAAGGTCCCGCGCGAGGAATGGGTGGACGAGAAGCTCCTCGGTCTTCTTCAATCGCTACCCCCGCAGTTCATCATTCAGATCGACCCGACCAACATCCTCTGACCCGAGCCACTGCCGCCTTTTTCTTTTACGACCATTCCTATACAATGCATCCCTATGACCCGAGAGATCATACAAACCGACGAACACAATGAGAACGACATCCTGCGCCGACGAGCCGAACCTGTACCTCCGGAGCTGATCGGGTCAGCCCAACTGTCCGAGATCATTCAAGCGATGAAAGACACACTCGCCACCCAGGACGACGGCGTCGCGATCGCCGCTCCGCAGATCGGTGAATCCCTGCGGATCTTTGTTGTCTCGGGACGAGTGTACGATCAGCTTGAGCAGGCAGATGCTAATCCACCCGCGCGCATCGATGAGTCTCAGGAGAAGCGTTCGCCCGACAAAGTGTTCATCAACCCGGAGATAACCAAAACATCAAAAGAGATGTATGATCTCGACGAAGGCTGCCTCTCGGTTCGGTACTACTACGGCAAAGTCCCCCGCCATTCCAAAGTCACCGTTCGCGCGCTCGACGAGAACGAAGCTGTGTTCAGCGAGGGGCGTTCCGGTCTCCTGGCTCAGATATTCCAGCACGAAACCGACCACCTCAACGGCACCCTCTTTATTGACACCGCAAAAGACGTCGAGTACCGCGAGCTCGGCGCATAAGATCCATCTAATCGCCCCTCTCTCTCATACTATGCCCACCACACCCTCATCCGACCTTTCCGACGTACGTCTCGTGTTTTTCGGCACCGACGATTTTTCGGTCCTGGTCCTCGAAGAGCTCCTCAGAAACGGTATCCTGCCCGACCTGATTGTAACCGCTCCGGACACACCACAGGGAAGGAAGCTCAAGGTGCTACCGCCGGAAGCAAAGGTCTGGGCGCTGGCGCACTCCGTCCCCTATCTTCAACCGTACAAACTGGATGACGCGTTCGTCCACGAACTCAAAAAGCAGGAATGGGATGTTTTTTTGGTTGCCTCGTACGGTATCATCATTCCCAAGACGGTCCTTGATATTCCGAAGCACGGCTCCCTGAACATCCACCCCTCGCTCCTGCCCGACCTGCGCGGTGCCTCGCCGATCCAGGGCGCCATTCTCACCAAAGACCTGACCGGGGTAACCGTAATGCAGATGGACGAAAAGATGGACCACGGACCGATCATTGCTCAAAAAGAAGTTCCGATCGAGAGCTGGCCGCCGAAGGCCGAGCTTCTCGAGGCGATCCTCGCGCGCGAGGGCGGCGCCCTTGTTGCCGAGATTCTTCCGGACTGGCTGGCCGGCACAATACAACCGCAGGAACAAGACCACGACCGCGCCACCTTCACCTCAAAAATAACAAAAGACCAAGCCGAGCTTGATCTGTCAGATGACCCCGAAACAAATTTCCGTATAATACAGGCCTTTCACGAATGGCCGCGGGCGTACTTTTTCATCCCCCGAGGCGATCAAACGTTACGCGTCATCGTGTCCGATGCCGAGCTCAGAGACGGTGAGCTGATCATCAAACGCGTCATTCCGGAAGGGAAAAACGAAATGGACTACGAAGCATTCAAGCGCGGGTACTGCCCCGACCGCTAACACTACCGGGGCCTGGCCGCTCGCTCGCCCCGTCACGGACAGTGTCCCGTACCGACTGCTCTCCCGACCGCTCTCCTGACCGCTCGCCCCCGGGATTCAAAAAGCGGGCTTCTCCTTGATGTGCCCCGTGATAGATCAAAACCATAATGCCGGTGATCACGATCGCCCACAGCAACACCACAGCCGATAGGAACGGCCGGACCGGTTTGTGACCAGTTGTTCGAATATACATACACTACTTCCACGGATTCCACCCCCGGATCATATCTTTCAGTTTCTTTCCGCCTTTACGGATCAGCGTGGTGCGTTTTTTCTGGTGGGATTTGAGCTGACGTTCCAGTTCATCGCGGGCCTCATCGATCGCGGCGTACAGATCGATCTCCTCAGCTTCGGCGTACATATCTTTCCCGGCGATATGAAGGTTGAACTCGGCCCGGAAAATTTCCCCGTTTTTATGATGCTCGGATTTTTTCCCCAAATCGACATCGCATACAGCACTCTCGTCATTGGGATCAATCAACTTGGCGCTGAGTTTGGCAAGTTTTTTATCAAGATAATCAGTGATCGCGTCGGTAAGATCTATATTGGTCGCTTGTACGATATTGATTCGCATATACGTTATATTACCTTCGTCTCAGTTAATTGCCTCGAGCCTTCAGTATACCACACCCCGTCATTCCCCTCCGACGCACAGCATTTTTGATCGATGCCGGTGCCCCGAAATGATGCGCACCGCCGAAACCGGAACCGCGTAGTGTCCGGCAACCAGCTCCCGAATGCGCGTGTTGGCCGCTGCCGGAGCTTTTACCTGAATCTCCAGGACGTTATTTGCACGAACTTTGACCGACTCTTTTTTCGACCCGGGGTGGGCGCGGACTTTCAGATACATTATCGTTCGAAATACACCGTTAGTTCTGTTTTCTGGAGCACATTACCCGTCATCGCCTCCATCACTTCTTCTTTTCCCATACCCTCGGGCAGCCCCAGCACGGTATCGAGGGCGTACAGCGTGAAGACGTAGCGATGCCGTTCGCCGGGCGGACACGGACCGTAGTAGCCGAGCTTTCCCGATGTGCCCACGCCGAGCGTCCCGGACGGCTCTCTCCCCTCCTTGATCTCGGTCGCCTCCGGGGAAATATCATAGACCAACCAGTGATCATAGGAACCGCCGGGAGCATCGGGGTCATCCATCATCAACACGAGAGAGCGAGCGAGCGCATCCACACCGTTGATCGTGAACGGTGGGTTGCTATTCTCTCCGTCACAGGAGTACTGAGCCGGGATCTCCCCTCCCGCGGAGAACGCGGGGCTTTGTAACACGAGATCGTCGGTGGATAGATCCTGATCGGTGTTCATAGAGTATATAGAGATGAAGACGGATCACCGGTCGAAACCTTACAGCGCGGGCCGGCCGCTCGCCGCGGACAACACAGCCACTACACCAAATGCACCGCCGATAGTCCGTTTGATGGAGCCTGGACGTAGTCATAGACAACAAACAGCGCGACAATGACCGCCACAATAACAAGAAGGATAAGGAGTGCGCGAAAACGAGTCATACCGGTATTATACCACACCCTACCGCCCTGAGTGCAAGCCCTGCGCAGACCCGGCAAACCACGTACACGTATTGTTCGACAGCACATCGACCCACGTTCCGCCCGCTAAACACTACGTACTGCAGTGCTTAGTGTTTAGCGGCATACAATTCGCCCCCGTACACCCTATATCGCCACCCGAGTCAGAAACAAAAAACCTACCGCTATCGCGATAAGGTCTAACCGGCTCTAGCTCCTATTGTTAAAAAATTAGAACTTGCTTGATATAAAAAAGACCCGTTGATGTTATCGCGGGGTCTATTTTTTTCCTCTGCCTCGTGTTTACACACAAGGAAAAAAATCAATGATCTCATCAATCAAACCCAGCTCCAGGGCTTCCGGGGTGTGAATCGGTGTATCGCAGTCAATCTCTCCACGATCCGCCAACGCCACCCACTTCTCCCTTGTGAGTCCGGTCCTTGTGCATTGCAGTTTGATCAACTCCTCTTCACGGCGTTGAGCTGAAGAAATCTGTTCTTCCATCAACTGCCGATCGGGGTTATAGGAATTGATCTTATTATTCGCTTGGACGTGATGAATAAAGAACGTAGTATACTCAACCGCCACTCTTGTGTGGCAACACTGAAGAAGTGCGAGTGCGGCTGAACCGCATTCATCGGCCGCTACTCCCGTGATCACCACATCCTTTTTGAGAAGACGGAGATGTGAGGCAAATCTCAGAACTGCAGATGGCGTCCCGCCCGGTGACATGATGAGCAACGTAAACCTTGATCTTTCCGGTCTACATTTCAATATCCACTTACCGATCTCCTCGATTGTTTTATGAGTTATATCTGTAACCAGAAAGATTCCGTTACTCCTGAGATCACTTTCTAACTCAGTCCTATCCATGGCTTGCCCTTTCTTTGTAGGTTCAGTATCAAATCTATTCCCATTAAAACATATCTTGTGTATATGTCAAAAATTTCACGGCACATTCGCCTCTGAAACGCAACAAAAGGAAGCAGTGCCCCGTGTCCACTTTTTTGAGTACAGATCAAATGCCCCATTTATCAGGGGACGTTAGAACGTGTTTAGCATAAAAAAGAACCCCTCGCTTGTCGCTAAGGGTTCAGTGCGCCGTATAAATTCCAAAGAACTTCAAGCGCTTTCAGTCAACGTCCAGCGTCGGCATAGTCATATTCCCTGCCTTGCAGGTGAGGACATACTTTTTCGAGCATTACACGAATTTCCTCGAAGCGTTCTTCAGAGAGCGATTCCCAATCACACACTTCGAACCAAGTCACTTTGTGCAACTCATCAAGCAGTCTGCGTATGGCGTCGCGTTGCTCGCCAGTACACCAATCTCGTTGTTGCACAAGAACGTGTATTATTCGATGTAATCCGAAACAAGCGTCACTCGCTGCCTCTTGTGCCTGAGGAGAATTGCCTTCATTCCTAACTTTGTCTATGAGCCTGTTTATCTCCGAGTCAGACGTGTGCTGACGATAGTAGGGTGCTCCACCGGGTATGGTGAATCCTTTCGGTTAAGGGTTAAAGGGTAGAAGAATCTGACAAGAATACTACCACTGAAAACGAAGTTTGAGAATGAAGTTCGACTTCATCATTTGAGAGATGCGGCATAATTTGTTACATACGGGGTGGGACTCTCCTCCGGTAATTTGCCTGACAGCAAATTTCTCCAGGCCCGCCCTCGCGGTGCTCTTGCCTTCTCACTCCGCTCAAAACCCTCACAACGCTCCACTGAATAAAGAAAAACCCCTCCAGTGTGCACCAGAGGGGTATCGTTTACATCAACCCAATTGACCCAAAAGGTACTTAACTGCCCTCTTTGCTCCATAGGAATCTTCTTCGTCTTCCATGAGATGCCGAAGGAAACTTGTGTCGTCACCCATGGTTACAAGAGCTGGCTCATAAACAACATTCATACCCACTGTGGCAAGAAGCCCATTGCAAAGACAGATTCTGCCCTTGGTATCTTCTACTTTTCCTCCTTTCGTGATATATTTTTCAATTGGTTCAGCCGGACATCGGTAGCCAATTTCTCCTCCGCCAGGCCGTTCACACAGAGTCACAAGGGCACACATGTTACAAATTCGTGGGCGTTCTTCATGAACAGAACTGTCTGAGACAGTGCCGGGAATCTGAGCCACCTTGAATGGAAAGTCGGTTGGCGAGGAATTCATGTCAGTATTCACCCGAAGGGTATAGTTAAACCCTTCACGCCGAAGTATTTCCTTTAGGTCATCCCGGATTTCGGATTCATCTGAAAGAGCGAATATTGACCCTGCCTGAATCCCAGCCGCCCCAAGATCAAGGGCACGTTTCAAACCTTCAGGAGAGGCGTACGACCCACCAATCCAAAACGGTATCCCTGTCTCCTTGATTTTCTGGTAGTTGACTTTGTCCTTATCACCGTAATTTGGAGGACGACGCGGTGGCGCATTGTGTCCGCCAGCTGTTGGTTCTTCAACTACAAATCCAAAAACTCGCTGACTCTCGGGAAGTTTTTCCACAAACACCCGTGCCAAAAGATTTGAAGCGATGATAGGAATGAACCCTGGTTTTTTCATCTGAGGCAAGTTGCCTTCGAAAAATTCCACGGGGTTAAAACTCATCATGTGACTTGTGATCGAGGTTCCCTCGACCGGGATTCGGTATTCAGCAGTCCTACCTTCAGTGACTGCGTCAATCACAGAAGGCACTTGGAGAGGAATACCTGCGCCCATAGTGATGAAATCAACATCCGCCATCATGGCGCCGGTGATACTGAACACGTGTGGCATAGCTATTTTTTCAAGATAGTTAATGCTCACGTATCCGTTATGCCCCTCTTTAGCAAGCCAGACAAACGAGAAGTTGGCGCAGACAGTGAGAGAAATCAGAGTCGGTGAAGGATTGATTGTAAAGACTGGAGGAAAACGTATCTTTCTTTCATCTTTGACTCCTCCTTCAACATAGAATTTGTCCAGAATCATTTCAGCATGACTCTGAAAAGGAAAGTGAGAAAGTGCTCTTCTCACGTGCCCACCCGGATCACCTTGTTGAAGGATCCAGACCAGCGCTTTCTCTAAACATACGCCCGAGAGAGTGCCGAGTTGACCCGTCATTGAAACTTCCCGAGCAAGTCGCCATCCGGAAACATACATTCCCATTCCACCCTGTATGATTGTAGGGCTCCAGAAACTTTTCATTTTCTAGTCCTTCCTTTTGAGTTACAGGTTAACTTATCAATGATCTTTCCAAATTGAGCATATCACAGCAAACAATAGAAAGATAAGATAATTTCACACATTCATGTTATATCTGCTCTGAGGCCGAGCTTGAAATTAAGTGAGGATGAAGTTTGACTTCATCATTTGAGAGATGCGGCATAATTTGTTACGTACGGGGCGGGATTCGGTGTTAACTCACTCATTTGCTGCGCTCATAAGCGGCTCCTGCTTGGGCTATATGCATTAAGCTGTTGAAACCTTAGTTACTATTGCTTGCATAGAAATGCACTAACTGCTAATATAGTTCATATTGGTAATATCAATACTACCTAACTTACAAGGCTATGGAATTAGGGAAATTTATACAACAAAAAGACGATCAGTGGGGCACGTACAAGGCCTTTGTTCCTCATCCTTTTCCTCCAAAAGGCGGTTTTGACCTGTCTCCGGACCTCGTTAAGCAAGACGCAAAAGCACAGCATTTAGTAGGTAAGCTTGACGGTATCACGCAACTTCTTCCTGACGTTGATTTCTTTATTTTCATGTACATATTGAAAGATGCAGCATCGTCAAGCCAGATTGAAGGAACGGGGGCAACAATGATCGACGCACTTGAGGCCGAAGCAAACA
>JBBDHZ010000288.1:0-9677 GCA_040880645.1 Minisyncoccota bacterium | reverse complement strand
AGATGCCGAGCGCCAAAACCGTTGAAAATCCTAATCGATCCTCGCTTGATTAAGGTCTAGATCGATCACTGGGCAATGTTTTCAACGTGCTATTTGCTGAGGGAATGGTCAGCGTCTGGGAAAGAAGGGGTGATGGGTGAAGCGTCGAAACGTTGCTGTCGGCGATAGCCGGCAGGTTGTGTGCCGCTACTGCGGCGGGTAGAGGTGTGCGACACGCTGCGTCGAGGGCCAGAGCGAGTTTGCGAGCGGCGGTCAGCGACCACCCCACTTTCGCCGCCCATCAGTGCCGAGGAACGAGGCCGGGCGTGTCGTAATGTGGGGTGGTCGCGGGCGAAGCCCGTCGACGCAGTGGTGTCCTATTGAAGCGTCCGGTTCGGCTTGGTCAAGCCGAATTGATTTGCTTATTGCGTGTACGTTCGGTTGTCTTTTGGTGTGTCCTCTCCGGAGGACACCCGAAGACAGTCGCAGGAGACAGCGTTTCGGGACTGCTTGACATGCCTCCCTGCTGCGGTCTGAGGCGTGGTGAATTGGTAACAACGCAGGTGTCCGTTGAATCGGTTTGAACGACTGTCGGCAATCCCCTGTCGCGCGCCAATGCGTCGAGAAACTCCACTGCCGGTTCGTCATTGTGCTTTTTCGCTCGAAGGAACTTTCGCAGCGATTCTGACGTCGTGTCTGAAATCGCCGTCTCGATATAGGATTGGCGGACGGAGATGCTCAGTCGCTGCCATTCATCACGCAGGCGCTGCTTTCGCTCGGCTCGACGTTTCTTTTGCCTGGCGATCTGGATATCGTCGCTTTGAAACTTCTTTTCTTGCGCCTGAAACTTTGCTTTCGCCGTGCGTTTCTTATGCAGGTGCTCTGGCTCTTGCCAATCTTCCTCGATTGCCTTTCGGAGCATGCCCAAGCGATTGCTTTTCGGATGCCGGTGATCGATCCAGTTAATTTGTCGTTCGATGCCGGCAGCAGAATAGTGACGGCTTAGGCTTTTTGCGATGGGGTTCTCGAACCCTTCCGCAATGAGCAAATCGTATCCCGTCTGATTCCACACAGCAGCATGTTGTTGTTTAAGAATGTTTTTTTCTAATGTCTTTTCTGTAGTCCGGTTTTCGGAGTGATCTACTGGTCCCCTTTTCCGAGCGTAACTGGTACGACTTTCGGAGTGTTGCTGGTCCCCTTTTCCGATAGTTGCGCTGGTGCGTTTTTCGGAGTGAACCGCTGGTACGTTTTTCCGCGAGTCTGCCGTCTTGTTGTCGGAGCCAAGCCATTTAACCGCATAGGTTGCGGCGCGGCGTTGATCCTTGGTTGGGCTTACCCGTCCGGGTTGGACACAGGCGATATATTCTGCCTTTATTGCTCGCTGTACAGCTTCAGAAAGTGTGGTCCGGTTCTTGATGTTCGCGTATCGCTGCAGGTAGCTGAAAGAGAGAGGGGCTTCCGTTCGGCGCCCAAACCTCGTGTGATACCCGATGGTGTGTCGCAGGACGCTACCGACGACTTTGATCGCAGCCAGCCGCTCCCCTTTCAGCACTCGGTCAAAGAAGGCATTTGGAATGGGCGTTCGGTTGCCTTCACCCGCAAAGAAGCCGCAAAACACATTTGGGTCGGTCGTGTAGGGCTGATCGGGCTCCGCCCACCTAAGGGCGTAGCACCCGCTTTGTGCCGCTTGGTGCTTCGCCTTTGGACGGGGATCCGCGATGCAAACGATAAAGCCGGCTTTTGTAGCCCGGTCGATCGAGTCGCGAATCGCGTCGTGCCCGACGCCGGCTTCCTTTATTAACTCGCTGTAGGGCAGGCGGAAAGTTTCTGCGATCGGCTCGCCACGAGCATCGACAAAGCCAAGTGTGCGACGAAGAACGTAGCCGACAATGCGCACCACGCCACGTGGAAAGTGTGGCAGACAGACGTCAAAGAATTGATTCGGGCAATAAACGAAGTTTCCGGTGATGGGTTCAAATCCTTCGAACGGCGTCTCAGGTGGACGCTGTTTCGCCAGTGTTGACATTCCTTCTGTCATTATTTGCCGGAAAGAAATCGTTTAAGCACTGGAGTCTCGTACCATTTATGCTTTTTTGCGGTGCGAGAATTGCGGTCCGATGGAGATGCCTTGGCCTTGCGTGATGCGGTTGGTTTCTTGCCTTTTTTTCGCGATGCTTTGGTTGCGGCACGAGTGTTCTTTGCGGGTGTAGGGACAGGGGCTTCCGCAGCGGGATCGACGGTGGTTTTCTCGCCGCGCGCCGGTTCGTTCTCGCTAGCTGATGGTTTGCCTGGATCACTGTTTTGCTGCTCCGCGGCAGGCCAAGTCAACTGCGGTGCCAACTTCCCTGTCGCTAATCCCTTCGTGATGCCCTGCGTTATTTCATCCCAGGCACTAATTTGTCTGTCTTTCACCTCGAGCTGCTCGAACAGCTTCGCTTCGCGCCGTTCGTTCCTTTCGGCATCCATTTGCTTTTCTGACTCCATTGTCCGGAGCCGTTCTTTGAGAAATGCATTTTCGCTACGAAGCATTTCCAAATCGCCGGCACCGAAGTGTTCGCTAGAGCCGGCCGGTGATGGACTGCGTGAAAAGGTTTGGGTTTCTTTGCTGTCCGATGGCGGCGGCGTGGGCTCGGCGAGTGGGGAAACTTTCGCCGGGCGTGGAGAGCCCTTTCGGCCGTACTCGCTTTCCAGCCACGCCTCTTCGATGTACCAGGTGGGACTCATGCCATCTGCAATGAGTTGTTTAACCTCGTGGTGCGTCACTTCACGCCCCTCATAAGCCTTCCCGTCCTTGGTGAGCAGTTGCCAGTGTTTAAGGACATCCGCATCTCGCATGTCGAGAGCCAGAGACAGGTCTCGTTCGAGAGCGCGTTGCGAGCGATTGAAACGTTTGGAGGCTTCGGGCCGGGAGAGAAAACCGAGGGGTGGAGCGATCGGCATGTCGGTCGGTGGAAATGATACGCCTACCCTACGCGCGTCGATCGGTGCTCGTCAAGCGCCGATCGGAGCAGCGATCGGTATGTTGCGATCGGCCTGACGATCGGTTGTTGGACACGTGACGATCGTCACTTTTCCTTGACGATCGGTAGGCCGAACGAGAAGCCCCGCCGACGATCGGCTGGAACGCAGTATGGCGCCCGCCAGGACGATCGGTGAACAGTAACAGTCGATCGCCAAGACCGGTCGGCAGCGCAAGCTTCCATCGTTCGCCAGACCGATCGGTGCGAGGCCGTCACAAATCAGGTTGACGATCGCCAGATTTAACGGCTAGCGATCGGCAGCAGCGCCACGGCTACGTCCGGATAGGGGAACATGCCCCAGCGGGAGGCCGGCTGAATTGGAAACCGTCTGGGGGTGCAGTCGCCGCAGCGGATCGACACCTAGCTCGTTGCTCGCTACGGTCACGACCCGCTCCAAGGCTTCGGTTGGCTCCGCGATCGCAGACGCTGCAACTCGTTTCTCGTTCAGCCACTGCGACCGCTCCGCTTTCCAGAGCGGCCACCTGTTCTTGCAAAGTGACGAGAGGGGACTTTCCGGGTTTTTTGTTGCGCAAATTTTCAAGCACTGGCAGTCTGCTTTCACTTTGCCCACGCCGGGCAGGGGACCGCAATGAGCGGTTTCGTTCTTTTCACGGGAGACATGCCATGCTGGTGAGTCCAGAAGACGGCAAGTGTTGCGAGTGTGAAGGTCAGCTCGAAATTATCGACGCCGACGACGTATCGATGATCGTCGAGTGCATCGCGTGTGGCGAAAGCTACAGCGTTGAACCCGACGCGTTCGGTGATGGCTGCGTCACGTACTACATTCCGTTCATGACCGATCGCCACATCAACCAAGGTCGAGGAGGCATCTAGCGATGGATCCAAACACCGTCTGGGACAACATGCTCGTAGCCTACGCGACCAAACAATGGTCCGACGCTGTCGAACATGCGGAAGCCTTGCGTGACTGGCTCGAAGGGGGCGGCTTCAGCCCGCAACCGCCGATCGGTACGATCAACGGTAATATGCAGGCAGGGTTCGATGCCGGCTTCTGACGAGCCATTTGTCTTGCCGCCTGTCACCACATCTTCGAGCAATCGCTCCTTCGGTTGGGGGACGAAGGCTGAATCGCCAGATTCAGCCAACCAAGGGCATCCACTTTCCCCAAAGTGCGATGCCTTTTTCTACGAGCGCACGATCGTGCTATCGGATATTGATAACGAATTGGCCACTGCGAGCTACCCAAACGTTTTCCTTAGCGACGGAGCACTCGACCCAGTGTACCTTCTATTGTAGGAATCGCCGCAAAGACCCTTAGCCCCTTATACGGGTGCAGTCTCTCCGTTCGCAAATCGTGGTTGCCGTGGCGGCCGACGGCTTGCCCGGAGGCAAGCAACCGCCGCATTCCACGGCCGAAACTTCCAGCTCGGCTGCTCTTCGATGGAACATGGCAAATGGACAGGAATGCAGGCCAAACGCTTGAAAAGGTCAAAAGTGAGGTATTGTCGAAAGTTGCTGGGGCGTTTCTTCGCACCGGAAGGCGAATAATCAGAACTGACTTGAATCGATTCCTTGAAGATCGTTCAGCCCTTCGAGAACCGGGATGAAGCTTTTTGACAGCTGTCCCTTGGGAAACGCTATGTACTCGTGGTCACCGAGAATGCCCTCTTTCAGCTTCACATCCGATTCCTTCAGGATGAATGCAGGCTTACCGATTGCAGCAGCTGTTGCGATTTCCTGAGTGATCCAAGTGTAATCTTCCTGTGGGGTCGCGATGCCCACGAAAACATCGTGTGCCGCCAGTCGCGAGGTCACCTTTTCTGCGACACTCTTTGGTGCAAATCCTCTACCGGAATGACACCGGATCCCCAACAGCCCAAGGAAGCGACCAAGCTCGTTGGCGTAGGCCTGCCCGTGATCGTCGAATGCGTGTGCAACGAACGCCGACGAAACCTTTCGCTCCGAAGGCACTTCTCCGATCGGCTCCAGCGAGAGCGCCGCTTCGATCGATTGTAGCAATTTATTCATGGATCCTTTGATCCTGTCCAGCTCGATTTGCATGCGCTGGCTGCGGAGATCTACACCGCGTGTGTCCAGCGTTAGCATCTGTCCCCCGGTCGACGTAAACGACACTCGTACATCGTCCGGTTGCCCCTTCTCCTGCAGGACGGGTTCGATCTCATCGATTGCAGAGACAGTGATGTATTCAGAAGGCCAGTACAGACAATAGCTCGCGTACGAAAATCCCCAGTCGAATGAAGATCTGAGAACGTCTCGTAGCGTTCGAACGCCCGCAATACCAATCGCTCGTTTGTGATAGTACCTCGTTCGTTGCATTGCCTGATTCCTGCTGTAATGACGCGACCCTCTACGTAAAGCCCTATCAGCTCAATTCTGCCATGTCATTGGCGTTAAGTGAACCCGCCATCCCCAGCATAACCCTGCTTACCGAAGACATGGAAGCACGGAACCGGAGGACATCTACGACTTGCCTCCGGCCGCAGAACCGTACAAAGGCCGCATCTTCGATCCTTGCTGCGGTACTCAGTGGGCACAACAATGGGTCACTTTTCTCAGATCGCTAACTCTCCAAGAAGTCAATAATGCCTTCCGAAAGCCGGTCAATCTTCGCGGTCTGGCACTCCCAAATGACCAGGTATCGCCAACCCATTGCTGTCAGCCTTCTTTTGTGTAAAGCATCACGACGCCGGTTCCCTTCCAGTTTATTTTTCCAATAGTCGACTCGGGACCTTGGGATCCTTCCGGCTTTACATCTTCGGTGCAAGTGCCAAAAGCATCCGTGAACAAAAATGACTTTCCGTCGCGACGAAAAAACGAGATCGGGCTTTCCGGGTAGCGTTCGATCATGCAAACGGTATCGGTATCCCGCCGAAAACGCGAGCTTCCGCACAAGTAGTTCAGGTTTGGTGTCTTTTGAGCGAATCAAAGACATCTGGCGACTGCGTTCTATCTTTGAAACGTTGTCTACCATGCCCCAGCCTAACTCACTTAAATAAGAACATGCTCGAAACCGACACTGCACCGGTGTGCGGACGGCGTGAAGGTAAACCAGTCGCGTTTATAAATGCTTCGACCCGGTGAGCTCGCATTTCGAGCCACGTGAAATGCAGAAGCAGAAAAGGTTCATTCCTTCTGCGACTTGTTGAAACGTTTTAGTTCTTCGGCAAGAAACTCGTGCAAATTCGCCTCTGGCATTGAATCCAAGATTGTGACGCCACTGCGAAGCGATAGCTGTTTGGCAAGATGACGGACACGGTTACGACTGGCCTGCCCATCGTGCAAACACTCCTCGGCATTCCGTTCGATGAATCGGAGTGTTGCCTGCACAAACTTGCGGGATCGGCCGTAGCTTCGTTCGAGCAATTGCTGCGTGATGTCCAGCTTCGACAATATGACTCGTGTGAGCTTGTAAGGGTCGTTCGACGACTTTGGATTCTTGGTGATTTCGGCACTCCACCAAAGTCGCGCGATTCCATTACGGATGATGGCCCGACTGTCGGCGCCGGCCACGAAGTACCGTTGGCGAACATATTGAGGCGTCTTCGAATCTTCGACCGTCCATCGGCGTTGCATGTAGTCCCATCCTTCAACATGGGCGAGCCTCGCCCACAGTCGTGGATCAGATGCCTGAACCGGAGTCAGTTCATAACAAGCGTGAACTTCGACGGCGTTCTCGAAGTCGTAGTTCGATTCACTGCTGGGCAACAGAAACTTCGGCTTCCGCTTCGGAATGATGGTGCTTTTGACGTAGTGGTTCGCGTGCGACTTTTGGTCAGTCAGCCATTGCTTTCTTTTGCTGTAACGCAAGAAGTTGTCGGCAATGCTCTTTACGAGTGACTTGTAGGCGTCGTCGGTAAAAATCAACTGATTCATTCTTCGTCCATTACTCCGTCCATTTTTTCCCTATAAATCTTTTCGAGCGTCTCTCTGATTGGGTAGTCGAGCAATTGCTGCGCAGATTCAAAGGGGTTCCCGTCTAGCGGAACGTTCTTCTGGTTCATGCGGTGTATCAGGTTATCGTGCCACCGCGTATGTTCGTATTCGGCCTCGCGCGACGCCACCATCTCAACCGCCTGCATCAGGACGGGCAGGATGATCGACGACAGCTGAATCGAAATGAAAGACGGTGACTTGCGGATTTGGCAGTAGAGTCCGTAATCGCGTTCAGGCAGCCAGATTTGAATGCGGTCGGTATCCCAATATACGCCCACGACAGGCTTCTTGTCCTGGCGTTTGACGATCTCGATAATCGAGCTGACCGATTCCAGCATGTCCTGATGAATTTCGGCGTTGAATGTTGTCCCTTCGGTGACTGCGAGGAAGTCGCCACCGGCAACGTAGAACGACCGGTTACCGTAGTCTTCATGAGAACCGGTGATGCGATACTTCCGCAGTTCTTTGGTCGCGTAGACAACCACATTCAATTCAACCGGACCTCGCAGGTTTTCACGTTCGAGTTGGATGACTCCGCGACCGTTTTTTGGCGTGAATGGATAGATTTCTCGAAAGAATGATCGAGTGCATTCAACGTGCAGACCGTAGGCTGCATCGCCGGCATCAATTTTTGCCTGCAGGTCATCGCTTGACATTTGGCATAAAATATTGACCTCGAAAATCTCGCCAACTTTCCGGACCTCGATCGGTGCTTGAAACGCCGCATCGACATCGTCGTTCTCGCTGCTCAGCACCGGGTACGGGAACGATCGCTCTCTAATCTTCATGCGCGACGACCTCCAAAGCGACTCGTTGCGGCGTTTCCAGTTCAATCTCGATGGCGGTCGACTTGGTGGCCGCCAGCTTCACGTCGCGAATGATGTTGGGTTCGTGGACATCCAATGATTTGCCGTCGAGAGTGGCTGCGGCGATTTCAAGGTTCTCGACACCATCTTCGCCCACGATTCGAACCGCAAGGTCAACTGTATGACGGCTCTTGTCCGTCGGCCGAACGTTGACCGTGTATTTCCTGCCGAGCTTGCCAGTCGAAAAGCACCGTTGCGATATTTCCACCTCGGCTTCTTTTCGATCACCGGGCGGCTGGCCTGAACTCTGAGAGTTTCCGCCAGTCTCATCGTTCTCCTGCGGGTCGCTATTTGGTCCGTCATTCGGTCCCTCCGTCGGCCCGAGGTCGCCGAGCTCATCGCTCGTTCTTTTCGGGGGCTTGCTGCCAATTGGTGACGTTGGAATGTTTGCGTTTTCCGGCATTGTGTCGCCCTCGCCACCGGTTTCATTGGCTTTGCCATCTTCGTCGAATTCGGGCAGGTACCTCCCAAGGCCCTCTACTTCTAGAGGTTTTGATTCGTCAACTTCGAGAAGCTCCTTAATCTTAGACCGTACAAAGTCCGCGATCTCGATGTCGATTTTGCGACTGGCTCCGTGCTCCGGCAGGTTTGGCGACCACTCGTTGTGCTCAGGAGGTTCCATATCGCGAAGTTTATGGTTGCCTTTGTCGTTGCGACAAATGAACGCTCCGCAATAATCGATTGGTGCATTGAACCGTCGCAATTTAATGACCATGCCGGTTTTGCGAATCATCGCTACCCGCTTCGGCAGGCTTCCTACCGCTGTCCGCAGATAAAGGTCGACCGGCCCCAGATGCGGCAGATCTTCCTGAAATAAATGAAAGTCTTCGCTCCCTTGCTCCGTAATGCAGCGGTAGAACTCCGGTGCATCAAAGTTTTTGTCGTCGACAGCGTACTTTTGCAGTAGGTCACCGAGATTCGCCTGCTTGATTGAGCTTTTGCCAAACTCAACTTCCAAGTCGCCGAAATGGATCGCGGGCCAAAAGTGTTCAAGAACTGCCTTTGCCAATTCGTCCTTTGCGTTCTCGTGAAGGCCGAAACCAAGAATGGCAAGAGTCGTTCCATTTTCGTCCCGCCTCATGAAAGGCGGGACTTTTTTCGGGTCTTCTACCCGCTCGCCCTCGTTCAAGCCCAAATATCCGTTGGGGTCGAAACGTTTGCCGTCTTTCGTTTCGTGTGTGGTTAAACGGGCCCGGCCGATGAACGCTGTTTCGGCCTTAGACGTTCGTGTCGAATAAAAAACGGTTCTGAGACCGCTCGCCGCGAAAGGGGCACTCGAGCCGATGCCGAAACTGCCGCCTTCACCTTCGTTCTTACTCGATGCACCGATGGACCGGATCAAGCTGTCCCACGGTTGCCCTTCCTCGTCGTCGCGTCCGGCCAATCCCTTCGTGTTCCTGTCGGACACAATCAGAATCGGCAGCTGGTCTTGCTTGAGTAGCTTTATGGCTCCGCGAAAGAATTTTGCGGCCTTCTTGTTGCTTTTCCACATCCGTTGGCAATCCAGCATCGCCTGATACAGCTCGTCGATGCCGGGAATGGATTTGATGGAAACCTGTTTCACCTCAAAACGAACGATGACGGGTTTCTTCGTTCCATCATGAGCGTCCAGGCTATTCTGGATGCTCTCGCGGGCGATCGAGGCGTACGGGGAACGCCTGAAAGTCTCCAAGCCAGCATCGCTGTAACCTTGTTTTGTTCCCTTGGGGTTTTCCGAGAAAAACCAATTCAGTTTCGGCATGTTGCTATTTCTTGGCGTTCGCTACTAACCTGATGATTTGTTCAGCCATTCGTCGAACAAGCGGCACGGTGACAGAGTTTCCTACTTGCTTGTAACGTTGATAGTGAAGTGGACCCCAATATTTGGACCACGAGTTAAGATAGAAAAATCACGTTT
>JBBDHZ010000287.1:0-9688 GCA_040880645.1 Minisyncoccota bacterium | reverse complement strand
TGCAAGCGTATTTTGCGGACTTTGAAAAAATCGAGAAGATCACCTGCCGGGTGTTAGACCTGCACGCCGACAACAATGATGCCAAGACCGGGCATTGGGATGTGACCCTATACTTGCAAGGCCAACAGCCGGAAGCACCATGTCTGTCGTCGCGAGAGCGGTCGGTGCCGCTTGACGCGAGCGTCGGCTCTCTGAGGCTCGGCGAGTTCGTGCGGATCGGGCATTCATGGACTCTCCTCGAAGCGGCTCTGGGATCACTCTCGACGAAGCAACAGTTGCCCCTTCCCCTCGATCATCACGTACGCCTTGCCCGTCGCAACACCTTGCCAAGAAGCGACTTCTCCCGACGGCCAGGTCACTTCGAGGTGATCGACTTCAGCGGCGCTCCCACAACCGATGATGACTTGCGGGTCGTTGGCGGCGAAGTAACCGCCTCCCCGATCAACTCGGAAGTAGGAGTCGCGGCCTCCAACGTGGGCTCGAATTTGCGTTCCAATGGCGTCGCGATTCGAAGTGGACCCGATCAACCTGAGGCTCAACCGTTGGCCAGCCGTCGACTGATTGAGAAGCAAGGACACATTTTCGACTTGGTAAGTGACGACCAAGTCCGGCAGCCGGTCGCGATTCCAGTCGAGCGTGGCGACGCTACGGCCCATGCGAGGCCGCTCGAAGTAGCGGTCGGCGTCCTTCGACACTTCACGGAAACGACCACCGCCCTGGTTGTAGTAGAGCTGCGCGGGCTGGGCGATGTCATGCAGGTGGCCATTGGCAACGAACAAGTCCAACCAGCCGTTACAGTCGATGTCGAGGAATTGACAACCGAATCCGAGCATGTTGCGGCTGCTGTCCGCCAATCCAGCGCGCTGTGTATCATCGACAAATTCTCCCTTGCCCAACGACCGATAAAGTGTGTTCGTCTCGCCCTGAAAGTTCGTCACGAACAGATCGAACCGCCCGTCGCCATCGACATCCCCCGAAGCAACACCCATGCAAGCCTCCGCGGCACCGTCCCGGTTGACCGCCAGCCCGCTCACGATCCCATTCTCCTGAAACGTCGATGCAGAAGTCCGCTCGAAGAAAAAGTTCGCCGTCGTGTCATTCGCCACGAAGATCGACTCGCGGCCTTGACGGTCAAAGTCGCCGATCAGCACTCCGAGGCCCTTGCCTGGCGCCGCGATGAATCCAGCCTCGGAGGTGCGTTCCGCGAATTGGCCGTTACCTAGATTCTCCCAGAAGACGTCTTGTGCGGCCTCGTAGTTGAAGGGGCGACAAGAAGTGTACGCACCCTTGAACTTGCACGGTGTCAGCGAGTCGAACGGTGCTTCGAGATATCGCACCACGTAGAGATCGAGGTCCCCATCGTGATCGACATCGCTGAATGTCGCGCTCGTGCTCCACCCCGAGTTCGTGATACCCGACTCGCTGTTGGCGTTCGCAAAGGTTCCATCGCCGCGATTCTGGAACAGGACGGTTTCTCCGTAGTTGCAGATCAAGAGATCCGGAAACCCGTCCTCGTCGTAATCGCCGACGGCACAGCCTTGGCCATAGCCGCCGTGAACCAGACCGGCCAGCTCGGTCGCATCCCGCGCCTGATCGCCGTCCAGATTGCGAAACAACCAATTGGAGTTGGCCTTTCGATCTTGGCCCACTGGCAAGGCGCAACCTTGCGTCAGGTAAATATCCGGCCAACCGTCGAGGTCGAAATCCAGCACGGCAACGCCGCCGCCGAGCGTCTCCATCAGCCAACGGTACGGCGAGCGTCCGGTGTCATAGCGAAACGTCAGCCCGATCTGTTCCGATACGTCGACGAGACGCAATTCAGGGCGCTGCGTGACGTCGGTGCCCGCTGCCTCGGGATCGCTCACGCTCAATTTGGGCTGATTGACGGCAACTAACTCGCCGGGCGAGACAAATGACAGAGAGCTGCCGTCGCGTTCGAGCGGCGGAGGTGTTGTGTCCGCTCCGTCTGAAATTCGCGCAGCTAATTCGTTCGCGACGATGCGTGCTTCTCGGCTCATCCCCAGCTCGTTGAACAACCGCACGGTGGATCGCAGCGTCTCTTCCACGGGTTCGATTCGTTCGTAGGCAGGGTTGGCCGCCTCCATCAGTCGGCCCATCAATCGCATCAAGTCCGTTTGTTGTTGCGATCGTGCGAACAAACGCTCCGCTTGCTCCGACTCGCCCTGCCGCATCAGGATCCGCGCTGCACCATACGTCGGCGCGGAATCGTACGGATCGAGCTTCCCGGCGTTTTCTAAAGCTACGCGCGCGGACGCGGTATGGCCCAGTGCGTTCCACACCGCCGCCCGCGCCATCCAAACGCGGCTCTCGCTGTCGGCCGCGGCGGGAAGCTGGGCGAGGATGTCGAAGGCCACGCGAAACTGACCCTGCCCAACGAGGTCTTCGGCCCGAACCAATAGAATCCACCACGCATCTGGAGCAGTGGCATTCGCGTCTTGCAACACGCGGCGAGCGGCAACGTGCCGATCGCCGTTCGCATAGTACCGAGCCAACGCCGCGCGAACCAACGAGTTTTCGGGATCCTCGCGCATGCATTGTTCGAGCCAACGCACATGTTCGTCGTCGTCCCACGCGGCGCGCTGGGCCACGCAGCACATCATGAGTTCTTGCAGTTGAAGTTCGTCGCGTTGGTCCAGAATCGCGCCCTGTTCGTAAAGCTTTTGTCGTTGGAAGAGGACAAAATAGTAACGCATCAACAACTGTCGAGGCTCGACGAAGCCAGGATCGAGGCGGATCGCTTCGAGGGCCAGCGACTCCGTCGCTCGCGCCTGGCCAACCTGCATCGCGAGTTGAGCGGCTTTCTGCCGTGCCCGGGCGGATCGATCGGCTGGTGCGTCCGGAATTCGCTTGAGCCACTCGATCGCGGCACTCACGTTGCCGCTCCGCTGCTCGATGTCCACCAACAGTTCGACGACCTCGGCATTCTGACTGTCGGCAGCATGCAGGTCCAACAGCCGCTCCCGCGCGGCGGCAACATTACCGGCTTCGAGATTGAGTTTAATCTCCTTCAACTGCCTGCCGAGGCCTAACCGACCGCCACGAATGTAGTAGAAACTGCCGGCCGTTGCGACGATCAGCACAACAACCGCAGCCCATCGTGCGGCCGCTCGCGACGGATTCGATTCAGAACTCATTCGCCGCTCCCTTGGGCCGCTGTCGCCGCGGGCCGATCAGCGCGTATGCGAATCCAATGGTCGTGAAACGTGATGCCGCGGTGGATGTCGATGGCCGGCATATGACACTGGATGCAGTTCGTGCTAGGGGAGACCGGACAACGCTTGGAATCCGGTTCGCCATGACAATGCAGGCAACGATTGACGTAATGAGCTGCGTCGCGCGAGACAGCATGGTGTGGATCATGGCACGTCGTACATCGCAAACGCCCCGCGCTTTCGGTGAAGCATCGCGACTGAAGAAGTCCGACGGACTGAAACCTGACAAGCCGAATGTCGTTGGGGGACACTTCCGCGCCGGATTCGGCATGAGCGAGACGATGGCAGCGGCCACACATTTCAACTTCCTCTCGGGCCGATTGTTGGATGAAGTCCGAGTATCCGCGTAGGTTGGTCCCCTGGGCCGACCATGAAACAGGACCTCGCGCCGACCGTTGGGTGAAGTCCGCGTCTCCGCCTTGCGTATCGCTCTCGATCGCAGTCACATGTTCACGCCCCGGACCGTGACAGTTCTGGCATCCAACGTGCGGGGTGAGGTTCTCGATTTGTTGCCTTACGATCTCGCCCTGCGTCGTGTGACAGCGGACACACGACGTCAGCTTGTCGCCTCGCAAGACCTTGCCGAAGTGCTCGACGTCCTGCAACGGTCTGTGCAGACGGTGCCCGGGTGTTAGATCGAGTTCCCAGCCGCCGTTGTTCGGATACAGTGAAACTCGGTGTTCGATTCCGGTCGTGTCTCCCAATCGATCCGGCACAAGTGACAGGAACGTGAGCGCGTTTTGCCCCGAGCCGAGGACGTAGGGAAGTTGAAAGCGATCACCGCCACGCTGTTCCGGAATCGAGACCGACAGTCCTGTTGCTTCGTCAAAGTGATACTCGTAGGAGTACGGTCGTTCCGGATCGGTAAACGTCTGGCCAGCCAGCCAGCGGGCGGCCTCGGAATCGGCGGTCACGTGGAAGGTGTTCGCGTGCCCGCTCGACTGATAGGCCGTGGACTGGGCTGAATGGCATTCCGCACAGAGGCGCTCGGCCACATAGGGACCGTTGGTCGCGACGGACTCCGGCGAAGAACCCAAAGGGATGTCGGCATTCTTGCCGCGATACCACCAAACGAGGATCGCCAGGCCAAATAATATTGTAAAAATCGTTGAAGTCATCCAAAGCCGATTTCGCATGAGATACGCTATCTTGAGACGCGATGTGGCACACCGAAGGGAACTTCATTATAAGTATAAATTAGTGAGTTGAAATGTAAGTGCTCGCAGAGCAAGGAATTCTCCCAGAATGCATAATCGCAATCAATCCAGCGCGTGGGTCCGTGTGGGCGCACTCCTCGTCGTGCTGCTTGCCTCTTGCCGTTCCCAAGATGAATCCCAACGAGTCACGTCAACTGACACCAGTCAACTTAGCAAATCACCCGAATCCGTAACACTTGCGATTGCGAAGCAGAAGCACATTTGGAAGATCGAGCATGTCGCGTTCGAGTTGGAACAGAAGTTTGGCAAGACTCTCAGCCGGGCGCTTCAACAGCGCGATACCGACGTGATTCAAGGTTTTTGCCGCCCGGGGTTTGAAGCGTCGCTACCAAGCTCTGGGCAACGAAGTCGATATGACCTGGGGTACTTGCGAGAAGACCGCATGGAAGTAGACGGCGGCCCCAGTGCCTCGCATGGACCTGGGGAGTTTGCGAGCTACCTGCAATCGCAGTTTTCGGACTTCGAGAAGATCGAGAAGATCACCTGCCGCGTGCTGGATCTGCACGCCGACAACGACGATCCCGCGACGGGGTATTGGGATGTGACTTTATATCTGGTGGGCGTTGGCAAGGATCGTCAGCAGGCTTTCGTTGAGTTTACGTCCGAACATCTGCTCCGCTGCTACTTTACCGATGACCAGGCAATCGAGGACGGAACGATTCTCGACCGCTGGACGGTGCGCTCCGATGCTCATCGCCGCTCCACACTACCGCTGTTCGAGGAGGTCACGCAGCAAGTCGGGCTGAATCAAGTCGACATTCAGGACAACTGGAATGTCAACAACGACAAGGTTCGTCAGTATCACACGCAGATGGCCGTCGCGGATTTCGATCAAGACGGCTTCCATGATCTCGCGCTTGCCAGCGCGGATGGCCGCTGGCGTCTGCTGCGTTCGATGGCCGGCGAGAGATTTGAAGATGTGACACGTAAGTGTGGGTTGCCGGCTTGGGCCGATGAAGAGCCTCGCTCGCGCGGTGTCCACGATCAAGCGTACCTCGCCACGTGGATCGACTTCGACAACGATGGCTTTCCTGATTTGATCCTGGGAGACCGTCTTTTTCGAAATCACTCGGGACGTCGTTTCGAAGACGTGACAGATACAGCGGGGCTCGTATTTGGGTACAACCCTCGCGGCTGCGTTGTCGCCGATTACGACTGCGATGGCAGGCTCGATCTTTACGTCCTGTACCAGCTTCCACGGACGGTGGATCGCGAAAGGACGCCGGGCTGGGTCGGCGACGATGAGACCGGCGTCGAGAATCATCTCTGGAGAAACGTGGGTGATGGGCGTTTCGTCAATACGACATCCGACACCAATGCTGGCGGCGGTAAGCGTCAATCGTTTGCCGCTTCTTGGTTTCATGCCAATGACGACCACTATCCCGATCTCTACATCGCTAACGATTTCGGCACGAATGTCTTGCTGCTCAATCAGGGAAACGGACGGTTCCTGGATGGCTCCGCGGAAGCTGGCGTTTCGGACTACGCGACGAGTATGGGAGTGGCTACCGGAGATCTAACTGGAGATGGCCGCCCCGAAATCTATGTAGCGAACATGTTCTCCAAAATGGGACGCCGCATCATCGCTCATGTTGCACCCGAGGACTATCCGGAAGGAGTTTTCGAGCAGATTCAAGGTTCCTGTGCGGGGAATCGGCTCTACACGGCACAAGCTGGTGGAAGCCCTTATCAGGAAACTAGTGAAGGTTCCGGCGTGAACTCAGTCGGCTGGGCGTACGCCCCGGCACTGGCTGATTTCGATGCCGACGGACAGCTTGATATCTATGCGACGACCGGCTTTCTGAGTTATCAACGGGATAAGCCCGACGGCTGAACATGCCTATGGAAGGCTGTCGTGTCACAGCCACTCGATCGAACGTCCGAAACCGAGCAACTGGGCGAGGTGGATACCGCCGCCGGAGAGTTCTGGGTTCGGTCGACGTTCGATATGCCGAAGTTGGGCCATAACCTGAGTGCCTTCGAAACGAATCGGCTGTACATGAATGTTGACGGTCACCGATTCCTGGATGCGTCGTTTGCCTCGCATGCTGATATCGATTCCGATTCGCGATCGGCGATTGCGGGAGATCTGGACGGCGATGGAGACGTCGATCTGTTGGTGGGATCGGTGGGCGGTGGCCCGTTGCGGATGTTCCTGAATCAGATACCAACAGAGTACCATAAAGTGCGTGTCGAATTGCGGGGAATCGCGTCAAACCGAACGGCGATTGGCGCACGAGTCGTCCTGCACTGTGGAACGAATCGCATTACGCGCGACCTGTTTCCCGCCAACGGCTTTATGGGGCAAAGCCCCGCCGAGTTGCTGATCGGAGTCGGCTCGGCGACAACGATCGATCGTCTCACGATCCGCTGGCCGAACGGAGAATCGCAAGAGCTGGAAGAGCTGCCTGTGGATCAAAGCATTCGGATCGTAGAAGGTCAAGCGGGCTATCACTCGACGAGCTTCTGAGCCTGCTCGCGGTATCGTTTTGCTTCCTCGGTTCGCCCTGATGCCGTGGCCGCTCGCGCCAGTAACGAGACCAGGCGGCGATCCGTCTGGTGCTGCTCGTAGAGAGGCTCAAGACGCTTCAACGCCTCGTCCTCGCGCCGGTCGAAGATCAACAGCTCGGCCTCGAGCAGCCTGCACTCCACATCAGAGGGAACTAGCGTCAAAGCCCCCTCGACTGTCTCCAATGCCTTCTCGACGTGCCCCTGATCCCGCAGGGCCTTTGCCAGAAACCGATAGGCGTTGACGTCGTTCGCGTTCCGCGCGAGGCACCATTCCGCCTCTTGCTGACTGCGTTCGGGCTGGCCAGCTTCGGAATACGCATAGCTCAGGTTGAGGTGTGCAGCATAGTTTTCCAGGTCGAGATCAATCGATTTCAGCAACGGGGCAATCATTTCCCCCGGGCGCTGCAGTTCGTCCAATATCTCCGCGGTTAAGGAGTGCGCCTCGGCATGCTCTGGATGTAGCTCCGTGGCCCGCTCGGCGTATGGCAGTGCGTCGCGGGGACGTGCTTGACGGAAATACAGTTCGGCGAGCATCAGTTGCGGCGACCAGTCCTCGGGTGTTCTTTCCGTCAATTCAAGCAGCGTTTTCTCGGCTTCATCAAAGCGTTCTGTTGCGAGACAGATGCTAACGATTTGACGCCTTGCGTCGAGATAAGCCTCGCTCTCGGCAGGTATCTTGCGAAACTCTGCCAATGCCAGGGGCCGATCAACTTGGGACAGAACCAAACCCAACTCACAGTGAACGCCCCAGTCAGTGGGATACTTCGCTAAGTGACGCCGGTACTGTTCAATCGCCAGATCGAAGTGCCCTACTTCGATGGACTCGCGTGCCAGCCGCAACGGTGCAGGCGGAAGTAGCATGCGGGCGAGCGTCACGGTGCCCCACAGGACCGTGATAACCCCTAGCGCGAGCATTAACCGCCTAAGTCGCTTTGGCTTTTGGGTTGTGGAATTGCTGTCGGGCATGGCTTAAATAGCTGAACGACGCGGTAAGCCATCCTCCTCGTCGATTGCGGTTTGACCGCAATTCGCACACAACACGGCGTCCGTGCCGTGTTTCATGGTGCGTTTGTCAACCGCGTCTGTCTCCTCACGCTGGGGCTCTGGAAGCGCAAACGAAACGCTCCCAAATGGAACCAGGCACGCCACCGTCACTCTGTTTGACCATAGGTGGCGGGATCGATTTCTTCCGATTCCAGGGCTTTCTCAATTTCTTGTGTCACTTCTTCCTGGGCTGGCGGTGGGGGAGTGCCTGTGGTATCGGTGGCACCTGGACCACAACCCAAGCAGGAACCGAAAAGCACCATCACGGCTACGAAAATAGATTTCTTCATCTGTCAACCTTTCCTATCAGTGGAAAAAGTGGCCAAAACATACGCGATACATGAAAAGATCCGTCGAAACGACGCTTTATTCCTGCGAAAGCCTCAGTTGGGGAGCCGCAAACTTTAAAACCGGCCCAACAATCGGGCATTTACGAGACAAGAATGACCCACAAAACCGCCGATTTCATTGACAATTGGTAAGCGAAGAAGTACGATGTCGCCTTATGTGTCTGATCGATTGTAGCGTTTACAGTTTGATTATCTATATCTTCTCGGAGGGAAACTAATGAACATTTGGCGCCCACGTCGAGGCTTTACCTTAGTAGAGTTGCTCGTCGTCATTGCAATTATTGGAATTTTGGTGGCCCTGCTGTTGCCTGCTGTGCAAGCCGCGCGGGAGGCAGCACGCCGCATGAGCTGTGGTAACAATCTCAAGCAGATCGCCTTGGCCCTTCACAATTATCACGACACGTACAAAACCTTTCCTACCATCCGCGGCGGCCAGCTTCGTACTGGCGGTACTCAGCCGTTTGGGTCGAATGTAGGGTCCTACCCTGGATGCCCAAGCTGGATTAATTCCACGGGCTACAGTTGGCGAGCGTTGATCTTGCCATTCGTTGAGCAGCAGCCGCTGCACGACAGTATCGACTTTTCGAATAACAGGCACGGCTGTTATGGCGTAGGCTCATGGTGGACTGGCACTAGGCCACCTGATCAAATCCGGATTCCCGCCTATGAATGTCCGAGCGAGGCGCAAAACCAAGTTGGCGTCGAGGCACCAACCAACTACGCGGGCATCTTTGGAAGTTCGGCGCAATTCGCCGGCGACGACACCCTTACTAGGGGAATTTTTAGTATCGGCGGTGCCGCCAGAGCGCCCGGCAAGATGGGCGACATAGGCGACGGAACCGCCAATACCGTGATGGTAGGCGAAGTGTTCCGCGGAGTGCCGTTTTGGCGAAGTACGGGTGGCAGTCACACGGGGCAACGCTGTCGGAATTGGCTCTTGGAGACCGGTTATTGCGGTGCGGAAACGGGATATCCTCCGAATACGTACAAGTTGTCTACGCCAGCTTGCATGACTCAAGCCGACATGGCCACATGGGCGCGGCAACCGTTACAGCCCAATGTTGCCGACGCACATACGAATGCCGTTAACGTCTCCAGATGCCCTAATCAGAACTGCTGTCCTGATATCATTGAGTGGGTTGACGATTACAACAATGGAAACCGGGGTCGTCGTCCGATTTCCAGCCTGCACCCCGGCGGTGCCCAGGCCGCCTATGCGGATGGTGCGGTCCACTTCGTACCGGAAACGGTCGATAGGGTCGTCTGGCGGGCCACCGGCCAATGCCATCTACTTTGATCTTTTTTCATGGAACGCCGCGCTTCGGTATGAAAT
>JBBDHZ010000286.1:0-9703 GCA_040880645.1 Minisyncoccota bacterium | reverse complement strand
GCGCTTTGATTGCTGTGGTGATCTTCGCTGCGGTCATGTGGTTTGGGCAACGAGTCGTCTTGGACTTTTTGTTTCGTGGCAACAACAGCAGCTACGATCAGTTCCGAGACAGTGGTGGTGATCCGTTCTTCGACACGTTGCCATCGGCTTTCAATCCTGACGAGCACACGGTTCGGCAAGGAGGCATTCCTGAGCCAGAATACACGAACCCGAATTACGCTCCGCAGAACGACTGGGATTTCCAGTGCTTGGAATGCGGTGCAGTTTGTGAGACCGATGCTCGTGCCTGTTGGAACTGCGGCAATAATGGTGAATTCCCACGGTGGGAATACGAATGCGGTCGGTGCAAAGTGCGAGTGCCTGACGCAGATAGCCCGTGCTGGAATTGTGGGCATGGGGACAGCGACTGAATGAGCGCCCGTCTGAGAACAGAGCGGCTGGTCGACCAGAAATTGCTCCTCAACCGTGAGGAAGGTTACACTGGAGGTTAGCCCAGTGAGGAAAGCAATGTCGGCCCCGAACGACCCCCGCAAACGATTCCGACGCCGGCGACTGACCAGATTCAGCCTGCGCACGGCTCTTGTCGTCACCACGGTTCTGGCGGTTTGGCTGGGTATGCACATGAACAGTGTCAGGAAGCAGCGAGCGGCGATTGAAGCGGTTCAGCGGCACGGTGGCGAGTTCGCTTACGACTACAAAGTAACGGACGACCTCCTGTACGCCGTCAACGGTGAGCCTGCCGTGCCAGTGTGGCTGCTGGATATTTTTGGGCGAGACCACTTTCATGATGTCGTCTGGATGGCGACAAAGGAGTCCGATGATGGAGTCGGCAACCAGAGTGAGTCCGACGAATTGTTCCTGTACGTGGATAGATTTCCGAAACTGAAAGGTCTGACGCTCCGATCATCGGAAGCAAACGCCAAGTGGCTGAAATATGCGAGCCAGCGAGAAAGCCTGAGAGCGTTGGAAGTGTGGGGGTCGGTGGATCTCAGTGAGTGTGGCATTTCTCATCCAGCCAATTTCAATAAGCTCGAACGGCTAGACATCGTAATTGCTCAAGTCACAGGCGATTTCTTGCACGAATTAAGCGGTAAGCCCCATCTGCGTCGCTTGAGTTTTATGTATTGTGAATTAGCCGGCAACGGTGCGAAGCATCTGCAAGAGCTGACGCAGCTTCATGAGTTCACGACCTTCGCTAGCGGCATCACAGACGAAGATCTCATTCATCTGGCCCAACTGACGCAGTTGAGAAAACTTTCACTGTACGAGCGGGGTGTGACGGAAGATGGCTTGCAGCACCTCGTAAGCTTGAAAAACCTGGAACAGCTATGGCTGGGCGGCTGCCAAGTGAAGGATGTGTCGTGGTTACAGAAGCGGCTACCGAAATGCAAAATCCTTCTTTGATAGCCCTCTGGTGAGAAGAGTTACTTGACGACCTTTCGGATCGCTCCTCACAATCTGAACCGCATCTTCGGAGCGACCTGCTCGAACTTTCGCAACGCCCTTCCACTCGCCCACGGAACGTTCTCTTTACCTTGGGCGCAAAGCACGCTGAGCGGCTTCACGGGCCTCGGGATCGGCTGTACGTAGCAAACCAATGGCGGGTGAGACTAGCCACAACCACATCAGCCACTTCATCACCACCAACCTGCGACAGATCGGCGGATGGCAACCAAGAGAGAGCGGATCTCCTCCTTGTCGCTTTGAGCGGCGGTGATGCAGTCGGGGAGACGAGTGCGAAGTGGCACAGGCAGCGATCGACGACGAAAGGTAGCCACCAGTCGTTACAAAAGTTGGTAACGAAGCAAAAGCCGCCTGTGATCACTGGATCACAGGTGGCTCTACAGCGACAACCCGCTAGGCGAGTCCTTCTCCAATGTCCATTGTCAGCTCGTCATGCAACCGCAACTGCTCTCGAATCGACGGATGCACTTCACTGCCAATCTCTTCCATCAAGTAGCACACAGACGAGCAGAATTCCTGACCCCGCCACGGTTTCGGCGTGAGCCTCGCTCTGAAACACCTCTGCTTCTCACACAGTTCGATGTACCGTGGATCTGCTTGAAGAAAACGGAGCAGCCGAACCCCGAACCACATATTGTGCTCACACATCAGGCGACTCGTGCAGATGAGACGAAAACCTGAGTGGGTGCGATACAGTCGCCAGCTCGCCACGTCGATGGGCGCTTCCCACGCATCCTCGGCATCAAATCTCGCAAGGTCTTTGAGATTGGCCAAAATCCGGCCCTCATCCTCGACGGTGGCATACCAACTTAAGCGTGGATCACCTTTATCGATGTCAGCAATGAACATCGTTCGTGAGTTCAAGACCAGCGAGTTGTACGGGTTCATGGTGAGAACCGCTGGCGTGATGTCGTAAGGGTCTGGCGGAACTATCGGCTCTGGCTGCGACTTATATTTTGCACCCGTTGCGCAACGCACACTTGTTGTCGTAATATAATCTTTTGTGGAGAGGTCGAAGCGGTCTTCTGTCTTGTACTTCTGGGCATTGCGCAGAAGTGTTTCTCGTGGAGTCGTCGTTGTAGAAAACATTGTCGGATTCCTTTCCGAATCTCGTCCTCACCGATCCTTTATCTCAAACCAGTCGTGCCGTGAATTGCACGATACCCCGAGCTGTCTCGGCGAGATGGCAGCATTTTAGTCGAACTCGAAGAATAGGACAAATCAAAGAACGCTGGGCCATCGTCAAGGTGCAATGTTAGATTCACGACGACTTTGAGCCTCAAAGCAAAAACGCCGCCGACCTGGAATTCCAGGTCGGCGGCGTTGAGTTACTCAACCACGATTACGATCAAACGTCATGCAATTCGCAACCAAGAAAAGCTGCCTGTGATCTGGTGTTCGCAGGCGACTTTGTTGCTCACGATGTCAATCGAGGAGTGGTGCTGCCTCGCCCGAACCGTAATCCACCAGATCGCCCGTCTCATCTCGCACGAAGACTACATCGGCTGCAACTGCATCAGATGCACGTCTTTCGACGCCGATTTTGGAATCGACCTCCTCCCGCCATGCGTACTCCGTCTTCCAGACTGCCGTACAGCCACATTCATCAGCGAGATCGCTCAACTCCTCCCCGTTAAGCTGACTCAGATGCTCTGCATCCAAATCGCCTGGTGCTTCAATAACAATCTTTCTTCGTCGTCGCTGCGTACGCATTTCCCACAGCTCCACGCTCCACTTCTTGGTTTCTGTCATTCCTGACATGATCAAACTCCTTCTAGATTTGACGCTGAGGCTTTGCTCAAGCCAACCATGCGATCGGCTGCATTTCAGCTCAAGTTGCCTTAGCGAAGTGTGAGCAGATTACCCAACTGTGAGGAATAAGGCAAATCGCAGTAAGCCGAACCGTCTTTGAGGTGCAAAGTCAAATTCACGACGACTTTGAGCCTCAAAACAAAAAGAATCCGACCTCCGATTTGACGGCTCGGTGGCGGTGAGTCGCCAGCCAGTGAATGGCCACAGGCGGCTCGGGTACTCATCGTCGGTCAGTCGAGGAACGGCGCTGGTTCGCCGGACTTGGCGTTCACCAATTCACCATCCTCATTCTGGACAAAGCAGATATGCGCTGGTACTTCGTCCGGGATCGGCCCCGAAACGTCAATTTCGCTATCAACCTCCTCTGGGTCGCTGTATTCCGCCTCCCATTCGGCGTCACAGTCACATTCATCTGCCAGACGAGCCAGTTCTTCTCCGTTGAGCTGCCTTAGACGTTTTACATCCAGCTCGGCAGGTACCTCGATAACAATACTCTTGCCTCGTACAACCGTCTGTCGTTCCAATAGTTCCTCATGGTTTTTGTTGCTAGTGACATTATTCAAATTCCTTTCAATGATACTCGCCGATCCGTTATCTTAGGCCGGTCATGCGATCGGTTGCACAATGGCCAAAGTCGTCTCAGCAAGTTGGCTGCATTTTAGCGGAATCCGAGGAATGGCGCAAATCTCGCAAAAACGTGCGGTAGAGATTGAGCAGATCGCAGTAGAAAAGATCGTAGCCCCCGAAGGTTCTCATGATCCCTACTTCAGCGCCTCCGCTTTGACGTAAAGCTCGGCGGGAGCTTGTTCGAAGTAGTGGTCAAGGGCTGGGCACAGCCATCCTTCGCTGGGTGGCTGGTCGGCTCTGTACCAGTTGCCGCCCATTTCCTCCCGAACCCATTCCAATCGCCTCTGAAACCCTGGAAAAGGTTCCGCAGAGAAAAACAACCGAAACCCGTTTCGGGCATTTGGGATGTCCTGCACCAAATCGTCGATCATCTCTGGCACGCCGCTGACGAATGGTTCTTGCACGAGATCGGTCGCTGGATCGTCAAAAACCCAGGTTTGGGCGTTTTCGAGCCAGTAGGGAGCGATCACTTGAATCTGGTTTGTCATGTGGTTAGTTCAGATCAAAGAGCATGATTTCGGCGGATTGCTTCGCCAATATTTTCAGTAGGGCTTCCTCGCTCACGGCGGCTCCGTCGCTTGTCTTCAGTTCGTGTCCGTTGAGCGAGACCGAGCCTCGCAATACTTGGAGCCACGCATGTCGACCTGCGGGCAACGGATAAGACAATTCCTTTCCAGCATCGATGCTCGACAGATAGATGCGAGCGTCCTGATGGATCAGCAGCGATCCTTCGGCAGCGTCCTGAGAAGCGACCAGCCGCAGTTGGTTGTGTCGCTGGTCTTCAGGAAAATACTTTTGCTCATAGCTGGGCTCGATGCCTTTCTGTTGGGGGAACAGCCAAATCTGGTACAGATGGACTGGCTCGGTTTTCGATGGATTGAACTCGCTGTGGGTGATTCCCGTTCCTGCTGACATCCGCTGAAACTCACCAGGGCGGAGCACTTCGCCGTTGCCCATCGAGTCCTTGTGCTCCAATGCTCCCTCCAGAACGTAGGTGACGATTTCCATGTCACGATGCGGATGGGTTCCGAACCCTTGGTCCGGCGAAACCCAGTCCTCGTTCATCACTCGAAGCGAACGAAAATGCATGTGATTGGGGTCTTGGTACGTCGAGAACGAGAAGGTGTGGTGGGTGTTGAGCCAACCGTGATCGGCGTGGCCCCGCTCTTCCGCTTTGCGTATTTGAATCATCGACTTCTCCGTTAAACAAGCACCCAATGTGCGCCTGTTTTGCAAGATATCGAGTACATTCGCTAGTGTCTTCCCGGCCAGCAGGCGGTCCTGTGGCTCGTCTGCGTCTCTCCTGCTTTCTAGCCGTGGATTTGGTAGAATGCTTTCGTTTACCAATCCCGAACCGAGGAGGATTTTGTCGCCACGGACGGTTCAAGTGGCGGGTTCCGACTTGCCTTGAAAACTGAGCGGATGGCGAAGGCGGGCCAGTCGCCGCACCCCAGAAGGAGACAAAATGGACGAGACGATGGAACAATGGAAGCGGTTCGTTGATGCCCTTTCGCCGAACGCCCCGCTCCGCTCGGTCATTCTCGAATCGTGGCGTCGAAGCCACGCTGCTGGCGTCGAGCCACAGGCGGAACGTGTGGAATTTCTCCGAGTCTCGGACGACGATCTTCAGTGCCGGCTGAGCAACAACGCCGACTGGCTGGTGCTTGCCCGCCCGCATCTGGAATGGATCGCCACCACGCTGGCACATGTTCCGCATGTCGTCTATGCGACGGACCGTGACGGGATTGTTCTGGAATCGCTCGGCGACCCGTCCATCATCGACACCTTCCGTATTATCCCTGGTTTCGACTGGTCCGAGAAGCAAATGGGGACGAACGGAGCGGGAACTGCTATCGCCGCCGATAAGCCGGTCGCTGTGGTTGGCTCGGAGCATTTCAGTACAGCATTTGAAAACGGTACCTGCACTGGCGCACCGATCCACGCACCTGACGGATCGGTGATTGGAGCCATCGACATCAGCACCTCGGTTGCTGATGGTAGCCCAGAACAGCTGGGGTTGGCGGCCTATGCCGCTTACGCAATTGAACGAGACGTTGCGAATCGCCAACAGTCGGAATTGCCAAAGAACCTGTTGGACTTAGCCCCGACGATCATCCTCGTACTGGACCGTGAAGGGCGGATTGTCCGTTTCAATCGCTTCATGGAGACACTCTGCGGATACAGGCTTGAAGAGGTCAAGGGAAAAGACTGGTGCGACACGTTCCTGACAGATCAAGACGGACCTCATGTTCGTGAGGCGCTCCAAGAGATCATCACTGGAGGGACAATTTCGGGAAACACGAACCCCATTATCACTCGCAGTGGCGAGCACCGTCAGATTTCGTGGCGTTGCACCGACTTTCGGGATGCGAGTGGCGAGATCATCGGCGTCTTGGCAACCGGACAGGACGTGACGGACTTGCGTGCGGCTGAAAGCAAAGCGGAACAATCCCAGCGTCTTGCCACCATCGGGCAAACCGTCGCCACGTTCTCACATGAGACTCGCAATGAGCTTAACACGATAAAGATGGCATTGGAGCTATTGCCCAGTATGCTTGGCGACGAAGAGCAACTGACGCAGCTCATCGACCACCTCAAGAGTTCACAGGAGCAGTTGGTTCGGCTCTTGAATGATGTTCAGGGCTTTGCCGCCCCAATGAAGCTCGAAAAAACCAATCACGGCTTATCCGAGGTTTGGCAGAAAGCATGGGAGAGCCTCTCGTCGTCGAGAAAGGGACGAGTTACTCGGTTACACGAACACGTCGATGCTCCGACCGTTCAATGCTACGTTGACGGATTACGGCTCGAACAAGTCTTTCGCAACCTGTTCGAGAACTCGCTGGCAGCCTGTTCTGATCCAGTTGAAATAGACGTGACGTGCTCGCAGATTAAACAAGGCGGCAAGGAGGCCCTTCGGATTATCGTGCGAGACAATGGGCCGGGGCTGCCGCCCAAGCAACGGGCCAAGATTTTTCAGCCATTCATAACGACGAAGCACGACGGGACCGGCTTGGGCTTGGCTCTGACAAAGCGTATCGTCGAAGCCCACCACGGCACCATCGAAGTGGGCCAACCTGATGGTAGAGGTGCGGAGTTCGTGCTTACGATTCCCATTACAGACGTGATGGAGCAGCAATCTAGCGCACTGGATGCCGAGGAGGTCTGAGAGTCCAAAAGAATCGATGCGATCATAGGGCAATTACGGTTGTTGTAACGAGATAGCCAATGAAACTTGAGACCACGCCCTACTGCGAGCAGGCTCTTCGATGGCCCACATCAGGCCGTCACATCCTTGCCCAGTTCGATGACGACACGATCATCGTGTATCAGGCATATCGCCCGGAGATCGGGAACTTTGCAGTCAGACTAGGTCACTTCGGTGGCGACTTCAGCTACAGCCGCATGAGTTGGATCAAACCCAACTTCCTCTGGATGATGTATCGGAGCAGTTGGGGACGGTCGCAAGGACAGGAAGTCGTTCTGGCAATTCGTCTGCGGCGAACCTTCTTTGATTCGCTGCTGGAGCAGGCCGTGCCGTCATCATTCCTACCAGAGCTGTTCGACGAGCACGACTCTTGGAAGGCGGCAGTGGCTCAATCTGATGTACGATTGCAGTGGGACCCAGACCACTATCCTTGCGGTGGCAAGTGCGAGCGTAGGGCGATCCAACTCGGCCTTCGAGGAAAGACGTTGGAGGCGTATGGAAAGAAAGAGATTGTCGAGATCATCGACATGAGCGACTTTGTGGCTCAGCAGCGTGAGTTCATTGGCGACTGGCGGTCAGGAAAGCTGCTCACTCCTTCCGAGGAAGTCTATGTTCCGAGCAGCTCGGTCAACGCAGCCAATGTAGGAGTTGATGAATGGCGCAATACGTCAGGAGGTCAGCCATGACATCACCTCGACTCAACCTGCTCGTGATTCGATCCCAAGAACCAAACCGCACTGTCCGTTTTTACGAGTTGCTCGGTCTGCGTTTTCAGGAAGAGCAGCACGGGAAAGGCCCGGTTCATTGGGCAGCCGAAGTCGATGGTGTGGTGGTTGAAGTCTATCCGGCTCAGTCGAAAGGCGAAGTGGATCGAAGCACTCGACTCGGCTTTGATCTTGATGACGTGGAATCAGTCGTTGCCTCGCTACGAGATCAGGGTGCCGAAGTCGTAGGCGATTTGAAGCAGACGCAGTGGGGCCTGCGTGCCGTGGTTAAAGACCCAGATGGCCGATCTGTGGAATTGGTACAACGATGAAGCAGGCGAGTGCCACAGAAGGCCAGCAGCGATTGCTCACTCGGTTCTCTGAGGCGGGTGGTGTCGTGGAGTTCGTGTTTCTTGATTACGAGGATGACGCTTCAAACGAGCGTATGCACTACGCCGCTGTGCTGGCTGCTCTAAAGGAAATTCAGCGACGAGCAGACGATTACGCCGAACGCACATCGAAAGAACAGGGAATCCCCACGAGCCGATTTTTTCAGGTCAACATCGACTCTGAAGCGGCAAAGACGCTCACTCCACGGCGAATCACATGGACTGAATTCCTTGGTCCCCGTTACGACTTCGACCGAGACGGTCTGATTGTCCGGGGCAAGGGAGACTTTCTGAACGAGTTCTTCTTCTTTCGTGACCGAGAAACACGAGACAACATCATCCCATCGAACAGGATCGATGACGGCGTCGGCACCGGCTTCGCTTACGCTTTCTCGTCTCCTCCATACTCCATCCAATTGCCAGCCGGAGAACTCGGTGAGTTGTTCGATAAGTTCGTGCAGTTCATCGTCTTCGGATCGAACGAGTCCCTCATCTTTGAATGGCCCACTGATTGGTCCAACTACTTCGATGCTGGCAAGGAGTGGTGGGGAACGTTCCTGTGGTCGATCTCGAACCCCGGAAGCAGTCGGATTGTGGTGATCGCAGCATCAACCACCGACTGAGGAAGGTCCTCAGTCCAGTGGTTCCGATTGACCAAGAGCGATGCGCTCGAAGCGGCACTCAAGCGGGCGGCTCACGCAGCAACCAGCCCGGCACCAGTCGGATGAAGACCAGCATTCCGAGCATCTCCACGAACGCCTGAATGACGATCACGGCCACGGCCAGTTGCCACTCCGATGGCAATGCCAGCGCCATCGGCAGGACCACGAACGAATTGCGGGTGCCGGTGCTGAAAATTACGCCTCGGCCTGCTCTCGGTGACAGGGAATAGAGCCAGACCGTCATGCGTCCGATGACTGCCGCCAGTGCCACATAAAGAACGAAGATCAGCGTCACTTGCGTCAGTTGGCGAACGTGGTCCAACACCTGCTGAACTTGCGAGGCGGCGATCACCAGCACTACCAACGCTAGCAGGACGACCGGCAACGGGCTGGACATGCCGATCCAGTGGGCGACCCGTTCGTTTCGTTTGCTCCACCACTCGGTCAGCCACGCCAGCAAGAGCGGCAGCACAACCAAGCCAGCGAATGCCCGCAAGAATGGACCTGTCGCCACCATCCGGCTCGTGTCGCTCTCCAGCAGCAGCCACAGAAACACCGGCAGCAGGATGATTTGCGTTATCAGCAAGAGCGGGGTCGCCGCCAGCGTCCGGTGGGCATCACCTTTCCCCAGCAGCGTGAAGGTGTTCATCCAGTCGGTGCAGGGCGTCAAAAGAACCAACGCTACGCCGAGATGGATCGGTGGCGAGGGAGGAAGCAGCCACAGCAAGCCCCAGACGACAAACGGCACGAAGACGAAGTTAGCCGTCAGCATCGCTGCGAGAAATCGCACGTCAGAAAGGGCTTGCCGGAACTGGAGCAGTGGCACTTGCAGAAACGTGA
>JBBDHZ010000285.1:0-9721 GCA_040880645.1 Minisyncoccota bacterium | reverse complement strand
GCGGAATATGAAAATCGGGAGCTACGAGACCATAACATGTTCCTGTCGCAAAATGCTCAAAGTCAGGAAGGTGGTGTGTCCCCCGCTCGACCTCCCCCGCTCGACCCCTGTATTGAAGGCCAGCCATCGCACGCCGCGGCGAACCTGCTTGGCCGGCTCGAACAAGCAGGCGTCACGCTTCGTTATCATGGCGACTTCGATCGAGCGGGCTTACAGATCACAGCACACATGATCACTCGCTTCGCCGCCGCCCCCTGGCGAATGTCATCCGCCGATTACCTGGAGGATCTCGACCACGCATCCCTCGCTTTCGACGCCGAAGTCCCGCCCACCTCCTGGGACCCCTCGCTCCAAGCCGCCATTCGAACGCACCAAAAGGTCCTGCTGGAGGAATCCTGTCTCAATCGTTTGCTGGCGGACCTGGCCGGCTAGTGCTAGTGCTCAATGCCATTTCGCATCGGGCGAACAATTGTTGTCGCATTTTGTACGTAGCGGTGGTCGAAGGCTGTTCGTGTAGGCACTGGTGCCCAGAGGGAGGGATGATGCGGGCACAGGAATGCGCCGGGAAAAACCGGCTTGGAGTTGGGAATGAAAGAGCCCTACAGTGAAGACCTAGCGAGCCAGTCATACTGGCCTCGAGTTGTACGCTGGCGGCATCATCGTGAAATGCCCGCTACGGAGCGCTCTTCTCAGATCAAAGACGCGGCAGACTGACTCCCCCGCCACCACCGCCTCCACCACCACCACCGCGACTCGATTGTTGGTGCCTGCTTGCTCAGTGCTTGGTTTGCTTTCTCTTCGCTTTACTTCCCCCGATTCGAGAGCACCACCGGCAAGTCAGCAACCGTTCCCAGGCCGCGAATTTCGCTCTCATAAAAGCCGTCGTTGTCGACATTTAGCAACCAGATGCTGTCAGGTTCAACCGAATTTGCACGATAGTTGCCAATGTCAGCGCGGCCGTCGCCATTCCAATCACCCACGATCGGCTGATCGAGAAAATGACCGAAACTCAACTCGCGGACCACGGCTTTCCGGTCCTCGGCATACAGAACCCAGTGCAAGCCGGCATTTTCGACGCGGCGAACAATCCCCAAGTTGACTTTCCCATCGCCGTCCCAGTCTCCCGTGACTGGAAGATCATCGACATTTCCCAGCGTGAAACTTTGATCATGTGTGCCGTCCAGGTCGGTGTCAAACTGCCATTCAAGCGTCTGCAGATCTCGCCGCCGCTTAACAATCCCGATATCTGCCTGCCCATCCCCATCGATGTCCGCCACCACGGGCGTGTCGAAAGCAAGCCCGAAAACGACCTCAGGTTCGAGTTGCTCGACGTTTCCCCGCAGGTAACGGATCCATCGCAGACTTCCATTGTCCAGGGGGCGGCATACCCCAATGTCGCAGATGCCGTCACCATTCCAGTCACCGGTTACCGGCAGATCGCCGGCTTGACCAAAGTCGATCACTTCCTCCGGTCTGCCGTCTCGATTGGCGTCGAACTGCCAGCGACCGTCGCGAAAGAGACCTGGGATTGAAAACGGTCGCCCCTCTGCCACCACGGCGCGTACAAAGAATTCGTATTGCCGAGCCTGTGGGTCGGAAGTCTTCAAACGCAGCTTCCCTGCCTTCGTACCAGGACTGGACGTGTCGACTTCGACCTCGAAGTATGCATACCTGCCCGGTTGCCACTCGGCGGGCGCGACATTCTCGACCAGCCGAAACCCTTCAGGGACATCTGACACCACGGCAGTCGCGGGGCGATTGCCTTCGTTCAGTATGCTAAACACATGCCTCACCTGAGCCCGAGCGGGAACGGTGTCAAAGTCGAACATCCCCAGCTTCCCGCCCGTGCGACCGACATCAAAAATGTGCAGGATGTTTCCTTCGATCGAGCCAGCCAGACCCAGTGGAAATCGCACTCGCTTCTCAACGCTTCTCAACACCACATCGATATAGGAATCGCGCGGCCCCACCCCGAAGTCTCGTAGGCCAACCAGGAACTCGGCCGCCCCGCCGGGGGCTATCATACTGGTTGCCGGGGGCGTGACGATCAAGATGTCGTTCGGCCTCGCGAGCTTGTCAATCGATAACGGCTCCGCTCCCCGATTCAGAATTCGAAAGCGGCGCGGACGTACATCGCCGCGATTCCAGGTCCCCAGACGCACGGTCTGTCGGAACTGGACCTGCTCAAATCCGTCAACCTCGTCGTTGGCGCCGACGACGCCGGTGTCGACGACCGTGGGACCGGCCAGGATCGCGAACAGTTCCGTTTCGATCAGCGGAATGGGCCGGATCGACTTCGCCACACGAAATCCCATCCGAGGCGTCGTAAAGTCTTCGGACAGCAGATACCGCGCGGCCGCCCGTACTCCCGCGGCGTCGGTCCAAGCCGAACCGCCTCGCAGGTAGCGAAATCGCTCCCCATTCTCGACGATGACGGAATCCTGGACCCATTCGGAAACATTGCCCAGCATGTCGAACAACCCAAAATCATTCGGCTTGAGCAAACCGACCGGTTGCGGCCGAGGCTCCTGCGCCATGCCACAGAGGGCGTACTCTGGCAACATCGCGAGTTCACTGCCGAAATAGCGGGCGGTGACCGTTCCGGCTCGGCAGGCATACTCCCACTCGACGTCGGTCGGCAAGCGATATCCGCGCCGCAGTAGCGCATCCGGCTTTTCGCGATACACGGTGTAGCCATCGGGCATTTTGATCTCGTCGTAGCAGTGATCTGTTTCAGGGATCCCTTCCAAATCGCTCAGTCGGTTGCAGTACCAGGCAGCGTCCTGCCAATTGCAGCGCTGGCTGAACGGCATATCCCGTCCCTGGCCGATGTTGGTTTGGACTCCCGATTGGGCGTGCACGAACTGCTCGACCGTGACTTCGGTCGTCGAAATCGCAAAGGCCTGTTCGATCGACACCCGACGGAGCGTTTCATCACGATGCGGCGACAGGTCGCGACCCGGTTCGTCGTCGGGCGATCCCATTTCAAAGTCGGCAGCCGGCAGAACGACCATCGTGTGGCCCTGCAGCGTCTCGTACCAGCCTCCGTCGAACGGAATCAATTTCCGCTGCAACTCGCCGCGAGACGCCCGCAACCGCTCCTTAAATCCCCAGCGACTCGCCAGCCACTCGACGGACGAATGTATCGCGGGGGCTGGATCATTGCGATAGAGCGTCACCAATCGTTCGGTAAACTCTTCGAGGTCGTCCGCCGATAAGGTGTCGCGTGGGAACTCGCCCAGCGCCAGAATCAACGCCGAACGTATCGATGTATCCGGCTCGTCGGCCAGACGCCGGACGATTCTGTGGGGACCGATGCCCGTTTCGGCAACAGCGTGGATCAATCGCGAGCGACGCGTCGGGTCGGCTTGAAATGCAAAGTGTTTCCAGGTCGCATCGTTGATCTCGTCGGCTTCGGCCAGTTGGACCAGCACGGGGTCTGGATCCGGTAGCGCCGCGGCGGGTCGACTCGCCACCTCGTTGCTCGATGCGGCGGACGCCGGGAGACCGGCGTCGGCTCGGCGGTGTTCGGTCACCCTGTCCTTCCCGGCCATCATGATGAAAATCCCCCAGGCCGCGGCCAGCAGCAGCGTACAACCGGTGGCGGTGGCCAACCGGCCCAAGAATTTCCCAGGCTTCAGCGTCGTGCGTACGGCCGCCAGGGCATCGGCAAACTCGACCGCTGTCGTGAAACGCTCCGCCGGTGATTTGGCAAGAGCCCGTTCACAAATGCGTTCCAGTTGCTCGGGGACGGCAACCCATTGCCGCAAGGGGCGCGCCGGTGCGTTGAGAATCCGCTCTAGGATGTTATCCCGCGTGGCATGCGGCGAGTCGAAGGGATGGACGCCGGCCAGCAGTTCATAGAGGACGATGCCCAGACTGAAGATGTCGCTCCGCGGATCGGCATGCTGCGCGTCGCCCCGGGCCTGCTCGGGGCTCATATACAACGGCGTTCCCGCCATTGCCCGTCCCAATCCAAAGTCCTCGGCCGTCAGCGCCAGCCCGAAGTCGGCGACAAAGACTTGCCCATGTTCATCCAATAACAGATTCCGCGGCTTGACATCGCGATGCACTACGCCCAAGCGATGAGCCGCATGCAGCGCCCGCGCCGCTTGTTCGACTAGCGTGACGGCCCGCCGCGGATCGATCGGCGCCTGGTCACGCAGCTCGCGCACGGTGCCTCCCGCCACAAACGGCATGACCAGAAAATGAAAGCCGTCCCGTTCGCCTCGTTCCAGGATCGGCAGGATGCCGGGGCAGTCCAGTTCGCGGAGCGCCGTTCCTTCGGTCAGGATCTGTTGGTGATGCGTGTCGCTGTAGGCACACAGGATCTTGATCGCCACGACCTGGCCGCTCGCGGTGTCTCGGCCGCGATACACGACTCCCATGCCGCCGCTACCGATCTGCTCCAGCAATTCAAAACGGCCCAACCGCTGGCCGGCAATCGGATAGCTTTCGAGGCGCGGCAACTCCTCCAGATTGGTATTCCACAGCGTGACCGTGCCGGCTTGGATCGAATCGAATACCGAGTCGACAATCTCCCGCTGGTCGGGAAAGCGGCTGGCGTAGGCCGCTCGCTGCGGCGCCTGGTTGGCTTGCAGCAAGTAATCAAGTTCGATCTCGAGCAGAATGCGAAACAACCGCGAGTCGATCCGCGGTGCGGCGTCGGACAGAAACTCCTCGATCCGTGGTCTGCTCGCGCCGCGGAAACCAGCCTCGAACCGCGCGGCGATCTGTTCCAGCGCGAGCGCTGTGTTCCAGGATTCATCAGCGGTCGGCTGGGTGTCGGTCATGAGAATTGCCGAGTCCGCCGTTCGCGTGGCGGTTATCAATAAGGATTGCGCGTGAGGTGCAGGCCAGGGGCCAGCCGCTATTAAATTACTCGAATGCCGCGCTTCACTTGTGACAGCCATCCTCCGGTAACATCGTGTCGAAAACCGCGCCGTGCTGGCCGCAAAACTTCGACAGGGCATCTCGGAGCCGCGGCCTGTTGCGGCTCAATGCGGCTCATCGCCGCTCGTCACCCGACTTTCCCAGCGCTGCTGAATCATGTTCAATCGGCGATAGACGGTACGCGGCAAGCAACCCAATCGAGCTGCGATTTCCGCGACGGAAAAGCCTTCCAGCCGCCACATGGCGATCTCGTCCAACCGCAGATCCCGGCAGCGGATATCGTCGAACAACTCGCGGATTTCGGCGGAGATTTCGCCGACCAGGTCGCGAGGCGCGTCGGCCACGGCGATATCCTCGAAGCGAACCGTGTCTGTGCCAGCTCCGGTCAAAGCCGATTCACCCACTTCGCGCCGCGTCCGCGCGTGGGCGCGGCGATAGTAGTCGATCGCCTTGCGCCTGGTCAGCATCAACAGCACACGATGCAGATCATCGCGGTTATTCAGTTGTTGAAAGCCGCCGTTTTTGGCCCGATCCAAAAACACTTTGAAAACCGAATTCGCGACATCCTCTTCGTCCGCCGCCCGCCGCGGCGCCGCTCCCAATTGCCGCCGTGCCATCCGGGCGATCCGTTCGAAATAGTTGCTGACCAGCCACAACTCGGCCGCCGGATCTCCCTGTCCAACACGCATCAGCCAGGTTGTAACCGACCCATCAGAGCACATGACATCGCAGGAAAAAACAGGAAAAAAACGCCGGCCCGTGTCAAAACCCACCGGCCAGCTTCGATTTCATCAATAGAGGCTTCCGTCACCGTATCACCTCCATCTTAGCACAACAGAGCCCGGATCGAACGATTATTCGCCGTGAAATTCACTTGTCTCGATACACAGGTTCGTCGTGACATCGACGTGCCCCTGAGAGTCCTCCATGCTTAAAATAAATCGCACTCGACGGCGGAGAAGGCGAAAGCGTCTCCGGATTTTCGAGGTCTTGGAAGACCGCCGCCTGCTGGTCTCGGATCTACAGAACCCGGATAACGCGCTGGATGTCAATGCGGACCAGCACGTTTCTCCGTTGGATGCCCTGCTCATCATCAATCGCCTTGCGCCAGACGGAAGTGGTGAGATGGCAGGCAAGCCAGAAGCTGGCAGGAATCGCACGTATCCAGATACCAACGGAGACACTTACGTGTCGCCGATCGATGCGCTGCTGGTCATCAACGACATCAACGCTGAAGCCGAGGATGGCAGCCCGCAAGTTAATACCACCGGGTTCATCAGTATTGCCGTCGCGCGACTTCCCGGCGACGAAACCCAAATGGTATCGGTTGACATCACCGAGAGCCTCACGTCGAATCAGCTTCGTGAAGCCGGTATCTTCGTCATGGGCAGTGAAGCGGGCGACGTGGCAGGACTGCCGCCATCCCATGCGGATTACGCGAGAACTGTCCTAGTAAGCGAGAATCGCCAGTCACTGTTTCCGCGAATGGACTCAGTTGAGGAGACGGAATCGACCACAATGGCTTTTCAGGGTGGTTCCTATCTTGGCTTGTACGTCCTACAACCAGACGCACCCCAACAAGGATCCAGTGACTACCTTCGCGCGACCCCGCGATCGGCGAATGAAGTTCAAGTGGGTTGGGAAGAACATCAGTCGGTGTGGGTCGGACTGCCTGTCGTCGGCGATCGTGGGTATGACGATGCGACTTTCGACATCCGGATTGGCGACCCTGGTGCAGGTGATTCGGTTCCAGTACTGGACGATATTGCCGACAGATCCATTGATGAACTTACCTCTCTCGCGTTCACGGTTGCGGCTTCCGACATCGACCTGCCCAATGACACACTGTCTTTCACTCTCACTTCCGCACCGCCTGGTGCTGTAATTGATGAGGACACCGGCAGGTTCAGTTGGACACCAACCGAGGCACAAGGCCCTGGGCAGTTTGACCTGACCGTGCAGGTGACCGACAACCAAGGCAGCGAGGACAGCAAGGACTTTCGCGTAACAGTCAACGAAGTCAATCAGCCACCCTCCCTAAATCAAATTGGCGATAAGTTTGCTAGGGGAGGGGCATTGCTCAGCTTTACTGCGACTGCATCAGATCCCGATCTCCCGGCGAACGCTTTGACTTTTAGCCTTGAAGCCGACGCCCCGGCGGGAGCTACGATCGACGCAACAACCGGCCGGTTCAGCTGGACGCCGCCGGTAGCGGCTGGCGAGTCTGACGTAGCGATCACAATTCGCGTGACGGACAATGGCACGCCAGCACTCAGTGATACCGAAACATTTCATGTGACGGTAGGAAATTGTCCATTCAATGACCATCTGACGGGCTGGACGACCAGCGAAAGCGGCGGCACAGCAACCGGGCACGGCACCGTTACCGCACAAGATTGTGTGGTCACGCTTGCTGAAGGTGATTCGTTCCTAACGACACTAGCGACGACATTCATCGTACCGGACGGAGCGACTGAACTCAGTTTCACGTACAGCAATCTGAACTTCGACACGACCGGTCCGGACTTCATTAACGATGCCTTCGAAGTGGCTCTGCTTGACCGAGTAGGCAATCCACTAGTGTCGCCCTATGTCTCCAATCGCGATGCCTTTTTTAACGTGACGGAAGAGTTCGATGTGACTGTCGGTACGGGTGTAGCAGTTGCAGGCACGAATGTAGTTGTGGACCTCTCCGGCATCTTGGCGGGGGAGGCTGCAACACTCGTATTCAGGTTGGCCAACAACGATGAAGACGCTCGCACAAGTGTAGCCATCGATAACATTCGTTTGCCCTCTGCGAACATTGCACCTTCAGACGCAGAAGGCAGCGGAGGTGCATCCGGCGCAGCGTTCTTTGGTTCAGAACCTTCCATTGTTGCAAGTAACGCAAACTTGTTTTCAGCGCATCCTACCGTTCAGCCCGTTTCCTTTGGCCCATTCGCGTCGAGCAATGTGAACGCGGAAGGCGAGACTGACGCGACGGTCGTTGAATTCATTCGCGACCAGTATTCGATTCTGCCCGAATCCATCAATGTGCTATCAACTCCGAGCGTCATGGATCTCAATGGAGATGGCATTCCCGAGATCGTTTATACCACATACGGAGGTCAGAATCGGGATAACGCTCTTCGCGCTGTCAGCGGTAACGGCGAGGAGCTTTGGTCGGTGACGCAGGCAGATGGATTTAGGGCCAATTGGGCTGGGCAAACCGCCATCGGCGACATCGATGGTGATGGGCGGCCCGATATCATTGCAATTGAAACTACAGGGGGGTTTGGGCACAACAACGATGCTCCTCGATTGGTCGCCTTTGAAAGTGACGGATCTTTCAAATGGCGCAGCGCGGACATCTGGGGTGGCGCAGGAAGTGGCGCACCGGCGATTGCTGATCTCGACTCCGACGGCACCGTGGAGATCATCATCGGCGGAACTGTCCTCAATGGACGCGATGGGACCATTCGGTGGGAAGGACGAGACGCGGGCGGCACAGGCCGAGGCAGTGCTGGATTTGGTGGACTGTCTATCACCGCAGACATCGATTTGGACGGTCAGCAAGAAGTTCTCGCTGGCAAGACGGCCTATGACACGGACGGCACTGTACTTTGGGAGTTGGATGCGGACGATGGCTTCAACGCCGTCGGAAATTTTGACGACGACTTATATCCCGAAATTGTATTTGTATCGAATGGGACCGTTCGCCTGCTGCACCACGATGGAACTGAGCTTTTGGCTCCGGTGCCCATTCCAGGAGGAGGACGTGGCGGTGCACCTACTGTCGCAGATTTCGACAACGACGGTGAACCCGAATTCGCTGTGGCTGGAGCTAGCCGCTTCGTCGTCTTCGAACGGGACGGTTCCATACTCTGGGAAGCTGTCACACAAGATATTAGTTCCAACTTCACTGGATCATCGGTATTTGACTTCGATGGCGACGGAGCTGCTGAAGTTGTCTACGGAGATGAACAATTTCTTCGAATCTATAACGGAGTTGATGGGGAAGTACTTTACGCATTCGAAAGGAGTTCATCGACTGGGCACGAGCTTCCGGTTGTGGCGGACGTCGATGGTGACGGAGCTACCGAGTTGGTCTTCGGTGCCGGTTTTGACAGGAGGTTTCCAACGCAGGGCCGTTCTAACGGACTGATTGTCCTCGGCAACCCCAACTGGGTCGCGACTCGCCCAATATGGAATCAGCATTCCTATCACATTACGAACATCAACGATGATGGCAGCATCCCTCGACAGGAAGCCAATAGTTGGGAAGTCTACAACAACTACCGCAGAAACCGGCAGCCAACCGGAACGCAATTCGGGCCGCCGTCGATCTCGGTGAGCGCGCCGAACACGCTGTTTCCCGCCGGCTCGCAGGTGATCCTGACGGGTATCGCGAGCGCGGATGGAACGCGCGCCGATGGGTCGGCCAATGCGATCGATCTGGTCGACGTCAACGGCGCGCCGGTGCATGTGCTGGATCCGGCGGGACAGTTTTTTACTCAGGTGGAAATCCTGCCCGGCGACAACGCGTTTACCTTCACGGCGACCGACAGCGGCGGCCAGACGGTTTCGACATCGTTAACGCTACGAGGCGTTGAGGACGAGCCGGACATCGACGTCGCTCGCTTTGCCGATGTAACGGCAAGCTTCGCTGGCGTATACGGACGCACGTCGTTCAATGAGGAGCCGAATATCCTGTATGTCGATCTGGCCACGCGGAACGACGGCGCCTTCGAGACCGAGACGCCGTTGCTGGTTGGCGTCAAGAACATCAGCAAACCGAGCGTGTCGGTGGTCGGAGCGGATGGGCTGACGCCGGACGGGATTCCGTTTT
>JBBDHZ010000284.1:0-1705 GCA_040880645.1 Minisyncoccota bacterium | reverse complement strand
CTTCTCGATATTCGAAGGATCACGGGGATCGGGAATTTGCGAAGGATCGAACCCGGGCCCTTCATCGCGAATGACGATACAAGCCTCGTCTCGCGTGGACGAAAGTTGAACGTGAACGCGACGATCGCGATACGGAGAAAGCTCGCGCCGCTCGCTGATTTGCTGGCGATACGGTTTGCCGCCATCGGTGTCGCGGAGCTTCGACGAGACTTCCAAGTTGCCGTGGATCATGGCGTTCACCAGTGCTTCATCAATCGCGGTCGAAACAGGCATCAAACCCGCGTTGTCGCAGATTCCCAACTCTTGGAGCTGATCGCGAATCCGGGCGATGACGGCGGGCACCAGCGAGTCGTCGTTGTACAGCGCAAAGGTAAGCTGCGAGCTGGTCTGGCATTCGATGAGCTTTCGGGCCATGCGATCGGTACGGGCGAGCGCGATAATCTGCCGCACCGTCTCGACCAACATGGTTTCGGCTTTGCGTTTGGGAACGTAGCTCGCGGCTCCCTTGTGCAACGCCTCGGTCGCAATGTCCTCGGTTCCAGCCGCCGTCGTCAGGATGACGGGAAGGGACGCAAACTCTTTGCGAAGTTGTTCAACAAGCTCCAGCCCGTTCATCTCGGGCATGTATAAATCCGTGACGACAAGCAGCGGCAACTCGCTTCGCACATATTCCAAGCCCGCGCGTCCGTCGACCGCCACGGCGACCCGATACCCCGCGTTTTCCAGAAGGAATCGCATGTGCGCGGCTTGGGTTGGACTGTCTTCGACCAGCAAGATGAGATCAGCATCGCTCATGGTGTTTCCCCCTGGTATGCTGTTAGTCGACCGCGCCGCGATCCCCGATGCAAGTCTTTTACAAGGTAATCAACGACTTCGTTATTGTAACGAGTTTCCAGCGACGGGCACTACCGACCGAAGGTTGGTCGGGGAGCGGGTTGTAACAAACCGAACGATCTTGAAGTGAGGTACGTCGATGTCGAGCGAACATCAGTTGACGCCGGGCAAGGAGCTTCGCCTGGAAACCATGACGACCAAGGCCAAACCGTATCACGAGGATCGAAAGAGCGCGGAACGCGAGTTCCGCGAGCTTGGTGACGAGTTGGCGGAACTGCAGCGACGCCTGTATGCCGAGGGAAAGCACAAACTGCTGGTCGTTCTCCAGGCGATGGATGCCGGGGGCAAAGACGGCACGATTCGCAAGGTTTTTGGCGGCGTCAACCCGCAGGGGGTTCGTGTGACCTCTTTCAAGAAGCCGTCCGAGAACGACATGGCCCACGATTACCTGTGGAGGATTCATCGGGTGGTTCCCGCGACCGGCATGATCGGCGTCTTCAATCGGTCCCATTACGAAGACGTCCTGGTCGTTCGCGTGAAAGAACTGGTCTCGAAGGACGTGTGGAAATTACGGTTCGACCAGATCAACGAGTTTGAAAAAATGCTCACGGAAACCGGCACGACCATCCTCAAGTTTTACTTGCACGTCTCGAAAGAAGAACAAGCGGAGCGATTCCAAAAACGACTCGACAATCCACAAAAGAACTGGAAGTTTTCCTTCGACGATCTGGAGAAACGCAAGCAGTGGGACAGCTATATGACAGCCTATGAGGACGTCCTGAGTCGCTGTACGACGGATTGGGCTCCCTGGCACGTCATCCCGTCGGACCAGAAGTGGTATCGCAATCTCGCGATCGCACGCGCCCTGGTA
>JBBDHZ010000283.1:0-9785 GCA_040880645.1 Minisyncoccota bacterium | reverse complement strand
TCTGTTTCATCAGTCGATCCATCGCCTTGTCGTCGAGTTCAGCGACGGCGTTGAAGACCTCGGGGCGTTTGCAAATTCGTTGTCGCAAGGCGTCGGGCACTCGGTCACTGAGCAGAAGCAACTCGTCTTCGTCGGCGTTCAGTTCACCTGCAAGCTTGTGGACGAACTTGAGGCTCGGGAAATTGCCGAAGTGCAAACGCTCGTTCTCGACCTTGGATATGTACGAAACGCTCACGTCGAGACGGTCGGCCAGATCTTTCTGGGTCCAACCTCGCTGTTCCCGAAGCTCTCGAACACGTCGGCCAAATTGCATCTTCTATCACTCGCCTGATTGCCGGTTGGGTTCGATTATCGTATGCTGCCGGTACTTTTTAGTCAACAACTTGAATCCGTGGGGCGAGAGCGTTGTCACCCGACACGACCCTTCACGGCACTGATTCGTGGAATGGCATGCACGACGGAGTGGCAATCGAGACGAAGCCGAGAAAAACTGGACGAAGAAACGGCCAGCCCGCTCATGCTCCGTACACAACAAAGATCAGCAAAGCCGGTGCGCTGTTGTCTGACACGAAAACCCTCCTTGCCCATTGGGATCTCGACTTGCCCCTTCGCGAACTTCTCGAAGGGCACGAGGGACCGAGATGCGGTGGTATTCCGAGTCCACGATGGAGAACATCCGAGCCATAGCAAGCGCCCGGGCCATTGTTGTCTTTCCGGTTCCCGGTGGGCCTTCAATCAGCACTGTTACGAGCCCAGGCGTGCGCGCAATCTCAGACAGCTGATCCCTCAACGCCGTCATATTGGGATCACTGCCTTGATAGAGCTCGTTTAGTAGCGCTGATGCATACATGGCAATTGTTCTGTCGGCACTCTCCCGTCAAATATGAACGAAGCGGACTGACTCTTGAAACACCTGGCGTGCTCCCGACGAATCGCGAATGCGACTGGACAGCATAGCCATGGCAAGATCGCTGGGGATACATTCAGAGAACTTCAATCCATCGATGGCACGCTCATCGATTGAGGGACTCCAAGTTTCAGAGTCTTGCGCTGCCAATGTCCCGATTGCCTGCTCGATCTCCTGCGTCCTCACGTGGGAGGCAAACTCCAAAGTAAAACTGTCGTGCTCAACTGGGCTTTGCACGATCTGGGCGAGTTCGTTGGCGACGGTAGCGTTGGCGCCGATCCCCGCAAAGTTCCACCAAGTCGATCGGCTGTCTTCTCCGCATTCGGAAAGCCACAGCTTTTTGGTCGTCGAAAGGCAGAGTGTCCACGTCGATCTTGTGAATGCCATGCCGGGTTTCTAGCAATGGTAACAGCTTTAGATGATACAGTCGCTTGGCATTCTCGAACTGGATCGCCATCTCTTGATTGAACGCCTCATCGCCGTGCGCAATGACGTCGAACAGATCGCCGACGGGGACGATGTCACCGAGCTGCAGCGTGTCGCGTTGGGCCACCAACAGAAGCATCATGACCTTCAGCGCGGTGCGCTCACGCTGCAGCAGACTGGAGACGCCAACCAGCGTATCCACGAGAGCCGGGCTGAAGGGGTAGACCTGTCGGAAAATGTCGCGGTTGTATTTCGTGGTAAGCAGTGTATTCATAACGTCTTGGCGTATGCGGGCCGTCTGCTCGAACGCCGCGTCGAGCTCCTCGCGAGCCGAATCGCTCACCGGCTTCAGAACACGCACCTCGGCGATGGCAGGAAGGTTTCGATCTTCGAGCGTGAGCTTGTGGAAGCGACCTTCCCAATGTTTAAGCGCGTCACTGAAATTCAAACGATCAGCACCGGTGATGTTTTCACCGACCAACTCGCCAAGGTCCCTCTGTCTGGCCACGAAGCTGACCAACGGAATCGGCCGGTCTGCCTTCTGCGCCTCGACCAGCTTGGATAGCTTTTGACCTTCCTGGTGCATGAATTGCCGATCAGCCGCATGACTGGCGATCCAAAGAATCAACTCGTCAAGGAACAAGATGATCGCGTCGTAGCCGAGTGACTTGGCGTGCTGGCTAATAATCGACAGTCCCGCATCCAGCGACACGTACGCTTCACGATCACTACGGCGTATGTTCTCGTACGATTGGAAGTAGGTTTTGATCAGGGCACTGGCCAATTCGCGACGCGGCTCGGAGGGGGCGAAGTTCGGATCGGATTCGGGAATCGGAGGCGTGGCGATCGCGGCTTCGAATCGTTCCGCGTTCCAGTCGCCTTCCAACTCTCCCCAGTCGCTGTCACCGCTAGTGGCATCGAGACCGTCGAAGAACGGCTCATCTCCCATCGAGCGCCGTAAACGTGCCGCATCACGAAACAAATCGTCCACCAGGTAGATGGCCGGTATGGAAGCCTCAGGATGCTTCGCACGAATGAAGTCGGCGTAGCCACCCAGGATTCCCGCTTCCATGTTCTTGGCACCGATCATGTGATACGGCACCAGGAGAAAGTTCTTGCCTTCCGTCCACTGGTTGGCACGATCGATGACTGCGGCCAATTTCGCGAGACTGCGAGCCGCCGGATCGCGATGCAGGATGAGGTGCAAGATGGCCATGAAATGGCTCTTGCCGCTCCCAAAGCTTGCCGTGCAGATAACCAGCCTTGCTCGTATTCGCGTCCAGCGCGCTCCAGATGAACTTCAACGCATCATCAAAGCAACGCTCAAGCTGGTCCGTGACGACGTAGTCCGCGACCGTCTGCTGCGGCTTGGTAACCCCTTCGGTCAGCTTCAAAACGAAGTCGCCCTTGTGAACAACTTCGGGGATCTTGATCAGCTCTTTGATGAATTGTGTCATGGGGCTGGGTTGTCAGTTGTCAGTTGTCAGTTGTCAGTGGTCAGTGGTCAGTCGAACGTCACGCCGTTTTCAAGTCGTCGACTACTTCTTGGATCTCGCTGGCTCGACTGGGATCTGATTGCGATAGCTCATCGAAGATCGCCTGGGCATCGTTTGCTTCGCCAGCCCGCCAGAAACACGACGCAGCACTGATGCGGCTACGACGCGCCAGCTCGGCATCCCCGGCTTGCTCGTAGTCGCCTGCTGCCAACACAAGCTCGAGATGTGCGGCGGCGAGAAAGTGCTTCCTGGCATCCGTCGATTGGCCTCCCATCGCCGCCAACGTGGCGCGCTGGACTTCGCGTGATTTAACCGTCACTAACATATCACTCACAGGAGATTGCACGGAACTCATGCCTGTTTACTCTTTCTTTGCGTCTTCGCGCCTTTGCGTGAGACATCAGTCCGCCCAGTTTTCGATTTTCAAATTCGGAACCTGCCTGAAGTGTTTGAGGTTGCGCGTGACGAGAAGTGCGCCACTGGCAAACGCGATGCTTGCGATTAACAAATTCCCACGCCCGATCTGCTTGAGCTTCTTTTGCTTGCGAAGCTTGTCGAATTGCGCAGCCGACGCATCGTCGATGGCAACCACTGGTAGCTTTCGCAGATCGGCTTCCGACTGATCGAGCCAATGCTGTGCCCGTTGAAGCTGCGCACCGTCCGCGGCCTTCATCAAAAACGCAAAACGCGCTCTTAGAATCTCGACCCGCGTGATGACCGTCGTGGCCACGGCGTCGGTTGCTGCCAGCGCTTGCTGGGCAATCTTGGGATTGCCGCTGGCGAGCAGGGAACCGGTGTCTGTGTCCAGGAGGATCATCCGTCTTCATCCTCGCTCATGGGCCGCCCCCGCTCTTCGTAGATTTGCTTGAGCATCTCGTCGAGGTACGGATCATCTTTCCATGCGCCTGCCAACTCCATCAGCCGTTGCTTCTGGAGTAAGGGCGAGCGCAACCAATCTTGCAAGCCGGCCTTCAGGAATCGCCACCCCTCTCCGCTCTTCCGTCCCGGAAGTCCTTGCTGCGCGATCAGGTCGTGAATCTCCGACTCCGAGACACGCAAGTATTGAGCCGCCTCTGTCAAAGTGAGAACTTCGGGCAGAACGATCGGCACGGGCACTTGCGGCACATCCGTGGTTACTTGAGACATGGTCAATCTCCTTCTGGCGTGTGTTTCTTCGATTATAGCCGTTTGGTCAGTCGTTCATCATCGTCCACTTCTGAAGATGTCACGGTGCCACGGCTGCAATCCGATCCGGTCGGGAAATGTCGAAATCGTCCTTGCTGACCGTCAACATGTCGAAGGTCACGAACTTTACGCTGAGCCCCCTGCCGTTGCTCAACAGAATGTCGTGACTGAACACACCACGGTCCGAGGCATCCACCTCGTCGTACAGCCAGTGAACCTGAAGTTCTGAAAATGCACTGCCTGCGTATGGCGAACTGAACGACGGTTCTTCGGCCAGCACGTAAATCAACAGCACTACGTCGTCTTCTTTCTCGACAGCAACGACGGCCAGTTCGCCTAAAGATTTAGGGACCGGCGCCGAGAGATAGCCCCAGTAGACCGCGTCGTGGAGACAAGTCGATTCCGTGAGTTCGCGTGTCTTGTCAGGCAATCGACTGCCAATCGTGCGAACGTGTTTCCGGTAATCGGCGGTTGCCTTCTCCCAATCGGCATTGGCCTTGTCAGCGATCGCCGGGTCATCTGAGTTGAATTCAACGCACAGTTCGGGCGTAAACTAATTCATGGCAGTGCTCACTTTGCTTTGCGGTTGAATGTTTCATAAAAAGTGTGGCCCGCTGGTGGCCGCGGGTTCGGTTGGTAATGCGGCAACGCATTCGGACCGGCGTTCGCGTGAGGTGGACAACGCTTGTAGCTGCCGTTGGCCGTGTATTCGACGTTCTTCGCCACGTCACGGTTTGCGGCCAAATCGTTCCCGCACACTACCACGTCGCGCCCGGCTTGTCGTTCTGCGACGGCTTGGGATTCGTTGATCTGAGCACCTTTGACGACTTCGCCACCGGCACCCAGTCTGGCCTCGTGCTCTTTCCGTCGCCCCATTTTGGAATCGAACCGGTGGCCAATTCGTGCAGTGTTACCGCCGCCGCATACCGCTCGGCGTGCAAGTCCCAGCGTGGTGGGTTGCGGTCGCTCAAAAACGGTTCGAGATAGCCAACGGTGCCGGCCCGGATGTTTTCGGGCGATGTGCGCGACAGGGAGAAGTCGAACAAGACCAAATGCAGCTTGTCGCCACGGCCGACCTTCCCCGCCGCGATGTTGTGTGGCTTGATATCGCGGTGCGGAATGCCTTGCTCTTCGAAAAACAGTAGAACCTGCAACATGTCTTCACCAAAGCGATGCAGCAGGCCAACGTGCAAGCGGAACTGTTTGCTGAGAAGATCGCCCAGGGGCTGCGCCCCGGCTCGGCGCATCAACAGGCAGACGTGTCCGCCGATTTCCTGCGTATCAAGATGCTCGACAATGTGCTGGTGCCGCAGCTTCTGCAGCACGGCGCCTTCGTCGCGCAGCCGTTGGTTGTGTTCTGACGAAGCCGCTACCTTCAGGACGGCTTCTTACCCTTCGTGCTCGACGAGCAGTGCCTTGGAGCAGGCACCCGTGCCGAGCTCTTTCTTGACAATTAACCCGCCTGGCAGGATATCGCCAACCTGGGCTTGCAGCGGATCGTCGACAATGTCGTGTTCGGATTCGAGCAACTCCTTTTGCGCTTTGTCCAGCCACTCCAAAAAGTCTCGCACGGAATCGATGCGGTTGGCGACGTCGGGGTGCGTACTGTACTGGATCATGAACTGCAAATGCTCGCCGGCACCATTCACAACGGAGCTAATCTGCAACCCCTTTGCCTTTGATTCGCGTAACTTCTCGGCGAGGTCGAGCGCACCCGTTGCGGGTGGCTTGTTCGAGAAGAGGTGATAAGCGATCGCACCCAAGGAGAAAATATCGAGGTGCTCGCCGCTTCCCTCGTGTTCGAGCAACGCTTCGGGTGCCATGTACGCCGTGCTGGCGTCTTCAACAAGCCGATCAACATGCGAGGTGGCCGTGATCTGGCCGCCGAAGCCCCCCGTTGTACCGGCCGTGCGATAACCGACCTGCCAGTTGAAGACCTTGATCTTGGGCTCCGGAGTGTCCAGGTCGATGACGAGAATGCTCTGTGGCGAAAGGCCTCGATGGATCACCCGCTTGTCATGGGCAAATCGAATCACGTCCGTGATCTGCCGCAAGAGATCAAGCCGCACTTCGGGTTCGAGACGTTCGCCACGTTGGGAGAGAAAATGGTCCAGACGCATGGACAGTGGAAAGTGCTCGAAGATCAATGCTGATCCGAGTGCGTGTTCGGTGAACCCATGCGTCCGCAGAATCCCTGGATGTTGGAGTGTTTCGAGCAACTGGAACTCGCGGAGCGCCGCACGCTCGATCATCTTCCGATCTTCTTCGGAGGTTCCTTGGCGCACCAGATAGACGCGGATGCGGCGCTTGACTTCATCCAATTTGACGTGCGTCGCTTGCCAATCTTGGAAGCCCGGCCCTTCCATCAACAGGTTGTTCAGGACGGAGTCGCTTACCTTACGAGACTTCTGTGACGGCCGGATACCGGCTTGCTCCATCGCCTGGCTGACTGCCTTGGAGATCGGCTTGTCGACGCGGCCTTTGGGATGCGGGTCGAGGCCTGGGCATTCGCGACGCATCAGCGCGGCCATGACCCCTTGCCGGAGCGGTTTGTCAGGGGTGGCGTCGCGATCGCGAAGGCATACCTTATATCGAGCGTTTCCGGTCAGGTTGCATTGAAGCTGCTCGGCCGAGCAGAACGCCAAGACCTCGATAAACGGCAGGCGTCCCTTCAGCTTTTTGATTGCCTTCTGACGTTCGAGCAGCGACCGCAGTTTTTTCGCCTTGCGGTCGGCCGAGATGACCGGATTATCGTCCGTGAACTGTCGGCCTTCGTTTTCCCAAGTCCATGTGCCCGCGTCGCCTCGCAACACGCCAGGTCGACTCTTGATCTCGATCAAGAAAATGCCGAGCGGCGTCAGGACTAGAAGGTCGACTTCATTAACGCTGCCGTCGTCCGCGATGAACTCGAAGTTGGCCCAGGCCCGGTAAGGATCGTGTGAGGGAAACTTCGCGCGTACGAAATCCAGCGCGTCCCTTTCCCAGGGAAACTTGGATTCTGCAACAGTCGTCCAGTTGTTTGCGTTCGCCATCTTCTTCGTGCGCCCAGTTCAACTCGCCGAAACGCCGATCGACGTTTTATCCAATCCTCGACCTACTTCGGACTTCGCTTTCCGACATTTTGCATGACCGATGAGCGAGATTGCTCGAGCTTCTTCATGACTCGCTCCAACTCGACACGCTTATAAAGCCGGTAGTTATTCACCGGATGTCGGTACTCCGGGATTTTCTCTTCTGCCCCCCATGCTCGGACGGTATTCGGCGACACTCCGAGCAGTGCCGCCGCCTCCTTGACGCGGAGATATCCTTCACTTTGCAACATGCGTCTATCCTCCGATAGGTGGGGGGTGGGGGGGCACTGAAAAGCAACCTTAAACCTTACCAACAGTTATATCGCTTCACAATCACCGATCTGCGTGACGGCAATTCAGGCCCGGGCTTTGACGGTCAGGATGGCGAGGGGAGCTGCTGGGATACCCGAATCCAAATTCCAGAGCGTTCTGTGCGGATTTCGACGGGCGGATAGGTCCACGATCTGCTAGTAGTGGCACGCGAAAGCGGCGGACCGGTCGTAGAGGAGAAGAGTTGAACCTGAGAATGCCCCGGGCTCGATTGCTCGGACCCGGGGATTTTTCACTTAACGGTTACAACAGGTTGACGACGCGCTCGGCCAGTCCCTTTTCGCCGAGTACGATGTTCAGGTGGCCGGCCGATGCGATCTTTTCGAGAACTTCCAGTTCCCGCAGTCGCATCAGCGTCGGGTTGTCGGCCAGCAGCTTGGCGGTGTTCGCCTGGCTGCGCATGGCGGCCGTTTCCTCGCGGCGCGAGATGAGGTTGGCCTCGGCGGCCTTCTTGGCCTCCGTGACCTTGTTCATCAGGTCCTTCATGTCGCCCGGCAGGATCACGTCCCGGATACCGACCGATACGACACTCAAACCCAACTCGCCCGCGCGGCGACGCACTGCTTGCTCGATTTCCTGAGCGACAACGTCCTTGTCCGACAGGAATACATCGAGGTCGCGTACGCCGACAATGGCACGCAAAGCCAACTGCGTTTCGCGGTACAGAGCCTGGCGGACATCGTCCGTCGAGCTGACCGCCTTCCGCGCATCGGCGATGCGGTACGTAACCAGCGCGTTCATGCGCAAGCTGACCTTGTCGGCGGTCATGATTTCCTGACCGCTGACGTCGATCGTGGTCTCGCGCATGTCGATCTCGACAACTCGCGAGTCCGCCGCGCCCTTCCAGAACGCGTACAGACCCGGTGGCAGCGTGTCGATGTAACAACCTTCGATCCAGACCAGACCACGCTGATCGTCCTTCAGGTCCATGACCACGGCGCAGTCCTTCAGCGCCCCCGACTTGAAGATCATGTCGAGCTTGTCGTGGGCCAGCCACGGATCACGCTGGCTCGCAACGTCGACGCGGACCTTATTGATCAGGTCGAACAGCCAGTGCCGACCCTCGCCGAGCAAGCCCTTGAACTCGCCGTCGCGGAAGTACAGACCGACTTCGTAGCTGCGGATCTTAATTCGCTTGAAGAACAACATTGGTTTGCCCCTCCTCTCTGTTTAAAGGGTCAAGAGACAAGAGCTTAGAGTCAAGAGCCAGAAAAAGCAGACGATTTCTGGCTCTCGACTCTTGACTCTCAGCTCTCGACTATTCAAAGACGCCGTTGGGTGGCGGAACGTTCGCGGATCACAGGAAGAAACACGGAGTGCTGCTTGAGCGGTCACCGCTGCCAGTTTTCGACTACGTCGGCTGCCAAGCTCACGCCGGGCCGAAGCCCATCGCGGTTGCTCGCCAGCGCCGGCAGCCTTCCACCGACAGCGGGCAAAGGCGGTATCCACGCACTACATGGTGTTCGTTCGTGCTGCCACCAGCCAGTCACTTCCGTAGGCTGATCTCCTGGAGACCCGCCTACATGTCTCTTGGAGACCCGCCTACATGGCAAACCAACTGGCAGCCGATCCTACGTACGCCCGCCTCCCTCGGGCTTCATGGTGGACGCTTTCGCGCCCGGTGGAGCCAACTCTCTCAAGTCGGCGGTGGTGGTCGGGAGTCGAACCCGTTGCTTTGAGATTCTCAGTCTGGTGCTAACCGTAGCGATGTCGTCGTCTTCAGAGTCCATGTCCGGAACGCACCGACCCAAATCCATCAGGATGAGCGGGGCGCCGCTGGTCCAAACGACATCGGAACCTTGCTTGAAAGAGACGCCGGTAGGAGTCGAACCCACTGAAAGCTGCTTTGCAGGCAGCCGCCGTACCGTCTGGCTCCAGCGTCAGTTGTTAAAGTGCCCTCGCTGGGAATCGAACTCAGGCTTCGACCTTCGCAGAGTCGCGTGCAAGATCCACCACACTCCAAAGACAATGTCTTTCAGTACCCCGCCGAGGAATCCGGGCACCGACCGATAGGTTGGTCGCCGTCCGACAGATTCGAAGTCTGGCATGCCGTCCATCACACTCGCAGGGCGTCTTTAATCTTTAATCTTCAATTCAGTATGAACTGCTCGTCGTCGCGCGGACGCAACTTCGACCAATCCTCCCAGGTGTAAAGCTGGTAGTCGGCCGGATCGACGACCCGCGCGGACTCGTTCCACAACAGCACCAGTGCCCGCGCCACCGTGGCGACGTTAACTGGCTGCCAGTTGCGGTTAAGTACCAGCGCCGGGCGCTCGAGCATCTTTGCAACCATGATCCAATCCTTTCTCTGTTCCAAGGGTGACCGACGGGAGTTGAACCCGCACCTTCTGCTTCACAGGCAGACGTGCC
>JBBDHZ010000282.1:0-9807 GCA_040880645.1 Minisyncoccota bacterium | reverse complement strand
ACTGGCGAGTGATCCGGGGCGGCGCCTGGACCTGCGCTCCCGCGTCCGTCCGCAGCTCTATACGCACGTTTGCCGAATCGGGCGACGCGGCAGTCTACACCGGCTTCCGAGTCGTCCGCGTCATCGAGTGACCGGGACTTCAACCATGCGTAGGCCGGAACGAGCAAACGCCGGTTGCGCTGGAACTTTGGTCGCCCATTGAATCGCTAACTTCAATGCTTGCAGACGCTTACCTATGAGCACCTCATACCCGTTTTGGCCCAATTCCTCGGCGTTCTGCTCCAGGTAGTTTTCGACGGTGCGGACCGTTACCTCGAAAAATGCCGCTACTTGCTCCTTAAGCACGACGGTTTTTCCTCGAACGGAATCCCCCGGATTCCCGCCGCCTTCTCGATCTCTGCGAGTGCGTACGGGGTGTTGAGAATGTTCTGCCGATCCACTGAGGAAGTGGTCAGGTCTTTGCTCATGGGGGAGTTCCTTACAGTTGTCCGCTGAAGGCTTGGTGCAGCAGCGACTTCTTCAACTCGTCGAGCGCGGCGAGTTTGCGTCGGTAGAATGGATGATGGGAGTCATGGGAAGAAGGGGAATCATCGCGTTTTCAGTTTTCATCATTCCCCCTACTTCCCATTATTCCCATCGCCTTTGTGATTCTTGCGGTAGTTGAGTCGAGCCCGCGTCATTCGCTCGCGCAGGCCGCCTTGTTCGATGAACTCTTTCTCAAGTGTCTTCAGTTGCTGATCGATCAAGTAATTTGCCTGATGAATCAGGCAGATCGCGATGTTCGCAATGACCTCCGCCGGCCGCGTCTCGACAAACTCCCGATACAACTCGAAGGTCTGCGGCGTCTTCCGGCCCAGGTCCCGCACGAACTTGGCTTCCTTCGAATCTTTGTCCCACAACGTCAAGTCGCGGACCCGCAGGTAGTCGCGGTAATCACGCAGGAGTTCTTCCAGACTCGCCCGGCCGACGTTGGTCAGCTTGATTTCCATTTCCTTCGACGTCGTACCCGCTTTGCTGCCTTCCAGGATGTTCTGCTTGCCGGAACGAGCCGACTGGATCATTTGGTCAATCGTGCGATCGCCTCGCGAAAGGTATTTGTTGGCGAATCGAAATGTGATGTCGTAAACCACTTCGGCCTTTTGGAAGGACAACAGGGTCTGGTAGTCGCCGCGTGGCGGGATGACTGGACGCTGGTTTTCATGAGATGAATGGGATTGATGGGAATTATGATTTCCCGGATTTGATTGGCCTGGCTGGTTGTCATTCTTCCCATTCATCACCTCACTCCTATCATTCGGTGCGCAACAACGTCCTGATTGTACCCAGCACTTCCGCGCTCTCGCCGTCCAGCGCTGCGATTTCGTCCATGATGTCCTGCGGGCTGCGCTGCACGACTTCTTCGCCGCCGTTGGGGTTCTTCACCGACAGGTCGTACGACGAACCGGGGCTAGCGCCCAAACGGCTAACGTCCACGGTCCACGACTTGTCCGAGTCGGCGAACTTCTTTAGCAGCTTCAGAAAATCGGTCAGGTCGTCGTCGTTCAGCGGGTTGGTCTTGCCGAGGCTGCGGCCGGGGGCGAGCTGGTAGTACCAGACCTTGCGAGTCGGCGCGCCTTTCTCAAAGAACAACACCACGGTCTTCACTCCCGCTCCCTGGAACGTGCCGCTGGGGCAGTCGAGCACGGTGTGCAGGTTGCAGCTTTCCAGCAGCAGCTTCCGCAAGGATACCGAGGCGTTGTCGGTGTTCGACAGGAACGTGTTCTTGATGACCACACCGCCCCGCCCACCGGCCTTGAGCATCTTGATGAAGTGCTGCAAGAACAGGAACGCCGTCTCGCCGGTGCGGATCGGGAAGTTCTGCTGCACTTCCTAGCGTTCCTTGCCGCCGAAGGGCGGATTGGCCAGCACAACATGAAAGCGGTCCTTGTCCTGGATGTCGGCGAGGTTCTCGGTCAGCGTGTTGGTGTGGATGATGTTCGGCGCTTCGATGCCGTGCAGGATCATGTTCATGATCGCGATGACGTAAGCCAGCGACTTCTTTTCCTTGCCGTAGAACGTCTGCTGCGAAGGGAAACGAAAGTAGGCCGGGCAGGACTCGAACATACCACCAAAACCCAAGGGAAAACCGCAAAGCAGGCAACGAGCGCTGCAAAATCCGACGTAATCGCCGTCAGAAATGCTCCGGACGGCGAGCGTAGCGGCCGCGAATCAATCGCCGTGGCAAGCATCTCGCTCGAGTCTCTGAGCGAAGATCAGCACGACGGCATCGCATGCGTTTTCTGTGGCAGGACATCTTCGACGATGACCCCTATCGACGGCGTGCGAAGCAAGTACGACAACCAGTTGTTTCGTTGCGAGTCGTGCGGATCTTGCGATGCCGGCGGTGACGACGCCGATCTGAAGCGAGTTATCGACGCCTGGCCGAAGCTTCCGGATGACGCCAAACAAGCCATTCTCGACATCGCCGTAGCCAAAGGGGAAAACCGGCATTCCAGAGCCAAGCAGTGACGCAAGGTTGCAAGGAGCCAGCGTGGCACCTTGCTTTTTGTCGCCACCATGCTTGATTGTCCCGTTGGCTTTTGCTTCGATCAGCAGGACGCCAAGACGACGTTCCGACCACACCGCAAGTTCACCAGATGCCTTCACGGTTTCGATGGCTTCTGCAACATCAGTTTACGATCGGCCGAAGGGGGGGAATAGTCAGCCAGGAAGGAAGCAGAGAGATTGGAGATTAACGCGTCGGCGAAAGATATTCCTGGTGGTTGCCATTCAAATCAGAAACGACAACCATGCCCTTGTTACTCTTGTCGGCCTGAATACTGACGACTTTCTTACCAAGAGGGTTGAAGACGTCGACGATTCCGCCACCGGTCTTTGAAATACCGATTTCGCAAAGCGGATTGTCCTCTAGAGCTAAAAGCTCGGAGTACAACTTCCGTGCGCTCTCGTCAAATTTTTCCCCGCGCTTTATCTTTGAATTGAGGCGATCCAACCCGCGTCTCTTTGCTTCATCCCGACGCAGTATCGAAATGCCGGTGCTGTCCATATACATTTCATGGTCGTTGTCCTGGAGCATACATCCCGGACCAGAAGCAGTGCTTAGATTTGCTTGGTTTCCGCTGTCGTCGGTGCTTCCTAGAAAAAGGATAGATCCTGACCGCACGCTTGTTAAGGATGCCACCATCTTGCCTTCGGCATCGACGATCTCCAGTTGGCGAGTGCGGATCTTGTCCACGACCTCGCTGGTACTTGTTCCCGGTGCCCTCGCGTCGTCTGCGTAGGCCCGAGGTGGAATAGGGGCGTTGGTTCCTTGAGAACAGCTCAATGAGACGCCACACACTAACGCTAATCCGAGGGCAATGCGCCGCCAACTCTTGCTTTCGCGTTCCAGCTTGTTAAGACGGTCTTCGATGTTCATGGCAATTCCCTCGTTGGTGAGATAGGCGGTAGCGCACGTATTCAGTGCGAGCGCGGTATTGAACCGGGCTACGAATACCCAGTCTACAATCGGCTGGCGCGCTGTAGTAGCCAGCGCGAGGAAGGCGGGGGGTATCGCATGACGCCAAACAAGCCATTCTCGACATCGCCGTAGCCAAAGGGGAAAACCGGCATTCCAGAGCCGCTACCGTGGCGGATCCGTCGCTGATTCGTCAAATGCACCGGCCATAGCGTCCAATTTCGTTCCCGTACTGCCGAGTTCAGCGGCGCAGGCGGGGAGCGAGACGGCAAGGGGATTGTCGCCGCATAACTCATTGCTCGATAAGACATTTCACAACTGGCAATTCACGGTTGCCGATCGCTGCCACCCAGAGAGCGACCGGGGGGACGGGACCGGACGCCCGATCCCCTATGTTACATTACCCCCCCGCGAAGTTTTTGGATTGGGAAATTTTGACGATGGTTCGTGTAAACTGATCGACAATGGGTTGCTGGCCGGATTGCAAGCCGGTCGGCGGATACGGTGTGTGTGATGCTGCGATTGCCTTTCGCGTAGCATCACGCCACCGGGCCCTACATGAAAGGCGCTCATGTCACACACACTCGCGGACGCATTACGGGCAGCAATGGAACTTGTTGAGACGGTTAGACGCCTGAGAGACGTCGAGAGTCCCGCGGCGAAGATCGATGCGATGGCAGGCGGCTTTCGGTGGCGTGTACGCGCTAACGCTCTCGGCGGTCAATTGGAGGCCGCGGAACAAGTGATTCAACCGTTGCTGGGCGATATCCAGCGGTTGAACGTCGATACGATCGATTGCGGGCACTTATCGGCACCGACTGGGTTTGAGCTGGCGTTAGCGTTAGGGCGTCACGCTTCGGGGCGTTTGCGGGATCTTGTCGTGCGACCAGAGGCGACCGATAGCCCGATGACCGTGGGGATGCATCACGTCGAGTTTGCCTTTCGAGTCTTCGCGGCGATTCCGATGCCTGACCTGCGCGAATGGAACCACTTGCTCGCTCGACTGGAGCAAGAGACACGATTGCTGGCGCTGCAAGAACCCGATGGCAACGCCAACAAGGCGACGGGAGACGACGGCCCACTAGACGGTAACCGCTTTAGGTTCGGTGGTGAAGTTCGTTCACTGGCGCACATCCCGTGGCGACTGATTGACGCAATGTGGGGCAAAGACTCGCGCGATGCCAACGAAGTGACTGACGAGATATGGGAAGTGGCGACCGGCGATGAACTGAAATCGGCTATGCGTGATGCGAACAAGTTCCTTGCGAACATCGGCTACCCTCAAAAGCTGTCGAAGGCGACGAGAACCGATACGATCGTCTGGAAAAAAACGAGTGGCGAAAAATGCCTCTGAGCTGCCACCGTCCCGCCACTGGCGGTCGTCATACTCCTGGGCATGACTACTGCACCACACGACGCCGACCTACGCGACGCACTGCCTGACGCGGCGGCGATCCGCGATCGACTGGCCCAGATCCGCGACGAGGTACGCACACTGCGGGCGCTGCTGGCGATCGCCGAGCGACGAGAGAGACTCGCCCATCGCGACGCGGAGGGCACTCGCGATGCGTGACGCACTCACACCGCTACCGCTGGCCCCCGTACCACGTCTCGCCCTGCGACGCGCCGAGGCGGCGGCCGCGCTGGGTGTCAGTGACAGGACGCTGGATATGTGGACTCGCAGCGGCGACATCCCACACATCCGACGCGGTGGTTGCCTGCTGTACCCCGTGGCCGAGCTGGCCGAGTGGCTGGCCGCGCAGGCTGCGGAGGGCGAGCTATGACCGCGACCACACCACCACTACCCCAGAGGCCGCATGCCAGCCAGCCGGGCACGCTACGCGAGCAGCTAGACGCGGTCGACCTGTACTGGTCGGACCCGACACGCCGCACTGACCCGACGGGCGCGTGGATGATAGCCCGGCGGCTGGCCATGCCACACGCACGGAGGCGCGACCGATGACCGAGTATTGGCCGATGATCCCTCCGAGCGTCATACGTGACACGCGCCTGAACGCTGTTAGTGTGCGAGTCTATGCGGCGCTTGCCGTATACGCGAACAGCGACACCGGCGAATGTTGGCCAAGCCAAGCGACCCTGGCGGCTGACATCGGCGTGAGCGAGCGTTGCGTTCGGGAGCATATCGCGCGCCTGATTCAGGCGGGGCACGTCCACCGAGGGCACCGGCGCAGGCGCGATACCGCCGTGCTGATAGTGGCGAATCAAGACCGGAACGGTTGTTCCGGTCAAACAGTTAAGACCGGAACGCCGGCGCATCAAGACCGGCACGGCTGTTCCGTTAAGACCGGCACGGCTGTTCCAGACACTATTAAACATACCAAGGGAACAAATAAGAGAACCAAAGAAGCATCGGCGGCATTCGACATTCTGTTGTCGCGTTGGAACGCGATCGACGGTGTTGCCAAAGTTCTCAAGCCCACCGATTCGAGATTGAGATCATACCAAGCGAGATCCGGTGACGACGATTGGCGACATCTTGATGAGGCACTCGCCAAAATCACCAAGAGTTCATTCTGTCATGGCCAGAATGATCGCGGTTGGCGAGCTGACATCGATTGGTTTCTACGCCCAGACACGATGACGAAGATCCTCGAAGGCAAATACGACGACCGCAACGGAAACGGTCACGACACCGGCCCACACTACGACATAATCGAGCCCCTACGATGACCACACACGACACGACGCCACCCTATGACCTGGATTCCGAGCGGTCCTTGCTCGCGTCTTGCCTGCTGGATCCGCGCAACGTCGACAAGGTTTGTCGATCAGTATCCGGTCACGACTTCCATGACGGGGCGAACGGCGCGCTCTACGATGCGATTCTCGCAATCCACGAGGCCGGTCTACCCATCGACGATCAGGCCGTGCTGCGTGCTGAACTGGCCCGTATGGGACGCGCGGAGCAATGGCCGGGGTCGGAGCTGTACCGGCTGTTAAACGACGGGACCGGCAATCATGCGACCTACTACGCACATCGCGTACGTGAGTGCTCACGTCAGCGGCGCTACCTCGACATCGGAGAGCAGTTGGCCGTTCGGGCGCTCGATTCGAGGCCTGATGACATCGCCAGTTGGTTGGCCGGCCAGCTCGACAGCATGGATACCGACCGTGCTACGGCTGTCCGCAGCATAGGCGAGATCGTCATGGGCGTGCTGGATGACCTAGACAGCGACGGCGTGGCCGGACGCGGGCTGATGACGGGGCTGGTATGCGTCGATGAGGCCGTAGGCGCGATGATGCCTGGCGAGTCGTGGGTATTGGCGGCGCGACCCGCGGTTGGCAAGACGTCATTGGCCATGCAGATCGCGATGCACAACGCGGAGCGAGATCGACCCGTGTTGTTCGTCAGCTTGGAAATGTCGGATAGCGAGTTGATACAACGGCTATTGTGTTCGCGGGCAAAAGTGAATCAACGGATTGTTCGTAACGGCGCGCTGGGCAAAGACAAGCGAAAAACGCTCGTTGAAGCGGCATCGCCTCTGCACTCGCTGCCGTTGCGTATCTGGTCACCGTCGATGGCGACGATACACGACATTCGCGCGACGGCGCGACTCGAACAGAAGACGACCGGCATAGCGTTGCTAGTCGTTGATTACCTACATTTGGTCGCACCGGCGCGCGGCGACGAGAAGCGATCGGCCACCGAGCAAGTCACAAACACAAGCAACGCCGTCAAGCGCTTGGCCAAGGAGCTGGCGTGCCCCGTTCTTGTCTTGGCACAACTAAATCGCGAAAGCGAGCGGAACAAGACACGCCCATCGTTGGCCGACCTGCGGCAGAGCGGCGCGATTGAGCAGGACGCCGACGTTGTGATGTTCCTTCATCGCGCGAAGCCCGAAACGGAATTGATCGTGGCCAAGCATCGCCACGGTGTGGAGGGCATTGTAGAGCTCGAGTGGATAGGCACCGAGACGCGCTACGCCGATCCGAGCGAGGCCCGCCGTCACGATGCGTTCGACCAGTTCAATGAGGGCGACCGATGAGATTCACCATCACACTATCGGCGCCGTCCAGCGATGACGACGCGCAGGCCGTTCGAAGGCTGCGTTCGTGGCTCAAGGCGGCAGGGCGATGCTACGGCTTGCGATGCGTTGGACTTCGCCGGATTGTCCCGGATGACGACGCCGACGCCGCAACCGGCCAACGAGGATCGCGTGTGGCGAGCGATCGCGACACGGTTGGTATTCCGACACCCTGGCCGGACGGCGAGTTGTGACACGACGTTGGTGGACGAGACGAGTAACGCTATACTTCAACTTCCTTGTGCTGGCCGTCGGTTGCGTAGGAACTGGAATCCCTACGCTTCGACGGCTGGCCGATTCCAGAAAGGTTTCTAATGGCTTCTCTATCACACGCCGGCCGTTTGTGGTCACTTCAGTTTCGAGCGGCAGACAAAACACGCCGTACGATCCGACTCGGCAAGATTTCCAAACGCGATGCGGAAACCGTCAAGCATCACGTCGAAACGATTCTCGCGTCCGCCTTCGCGGGACACTCGCCACCGGCTGACACGGCCACGTGGCTAGGCTCGTTGCCTTCACCGCTTCACGCCAAGCTGGCGGCGGTTGGTTTGACCCCGAGCCGCGAAGCCGCACCTACGGCGACGCTGGGGGCGTTCCTGGATGGATACATTGCCGAGCGGCAAGACGTTGCCGAGAACACGCGACATGTTTTCAAGAGTAGTCGCGACAAGCTGGTTAATTACTTCGGTGCCGATCGTGAGTTGAGCGAGATCAACGGCGGCGACGCGGACCAATTCCGGCAATCGATGGTGAACGACGGACTGGCCGAGGCGACGATTGCCAAGACCGTCAAGAACGCTCGCCAGTGGTTCAAGGTGGCTTTACGACGGAAGCTGATTGCCGAGAATCCGTTCGAAGGGACAACCGTCGGTTCATTTAAGAACACTTCGCGGTTGTCGTTCGTGACACGCGAGACGATCGCCAAGGCCATCGACGCGGCCCCTGATGCCGAATGGCGTTTGATTATCGCCTTGGCTCGTTACGGCGGCCTACGCTGCCCTTCCGAGCTTCTGGCGTTGTCGTGGCAAGGCATCGACTGGGAGCGTTCACGGTTCAAGGTGACATCGCCCAAGACCGCCAAGCAAGGCAAGCCGCATCGCTGGGTTCCGATCTTCCCCGAGTTGAAGCCGTACCTGGAAGCCGCGTTCGACGCTGCCGAAGAGGGTTCGGTTCACGTTATCACTCGATACCGAGATCCAGGCCAGAATCTGCGGACTCAGTTTCAACGCATCTTGAAGCGAGCGGGAGTGGATCCGTGGGAGCGACTGTTCCAGAATCTGCGAGCGAGTCGCGAAACCGAGTTGGCAAGCCAGTTCCCTTTGCACGTTGTTACCGAGTGGCTGGGTAACACGCCCAACGTGGCGATGGCCCATTACCTTTCGGCAACCGAGCAGCATTTCCAAGACGCGATTAACGCCCCATCCGTCGCGCTGCAAAATCCGACGCATTCTATGCTGGAAATGGATGGAAATGAGCCGAAAACGGGGAACGTCCCAAATCAGGAAAGCCCGAAAAACGTTGAAAAACAAAGGGAAATGGCACTTTCTGGAAATGAAAGAGTAGGCCGGGCAGGACTCGAACCCGCGACCAAGGGATTATGAGTCCCCTGCTCTAACCAACTGAGCTACCGGCCCATCAAGGACTTGCGTCGATTCTATTGATTACACCAAGTCCTACACCTTTCAATTGAATTCAGATACCGGTTGTTAACGAAATGCCCCACGTGTTCGTGAAACGACGGGCGAGCGGGAGCCTAGTGTCTGTCCGAAAGTGGCTAAAATCAATGTTGCATGAGACTTCTTTCGACGGTCGGTCGCAAAGATCGATATATTCTTGCCCACTCATATTCTTGCCGTTTCCCCAGATTGAGACCTTTCACGCGAGTTTCGGCAAGAAAATGGATGGGCAAGAATATTCAACGCCAATGTTCAATTCTATTTGTCGCCACATCTGACTTCACGAAGTCACTTAGACGATTTCGGACAGACATGAGCCTAAACTGTTACCGCCAGGGCCGGCACCCCGCAAATTCTACCATTCGCGGGGCTGCGGCAAAATCCCCACGACCATCGGTCCACCAGAGCTGCCACACGTCGAGCAGATAGTCAAAACGACAATCGCGTCAACCAGCACTGCTGGACAAGCCAGCAGTGGCACCCCAATTCTTAGGCACTAGCCGAAGACTTCAGGAATGACCTCGCCACCGAAGACGGTCGGAATCTCATCGCGGTTGTTGTGGCGGTACGTCAGTCGATGCTGATCGAGGCCCAGTGCATGTAACAGCGTGGCATGCATGTCGGCGGG
>JBBDHZ010000281.1:0-9820 GCA_040880645.1 Minisyncoccota bacterium | reverse complement strand
CTTGCCGCTCACGGAGTACACATTTTCATCAGGCCAGGGTCGGGGTGAGGGGGCCCGTTTAAATCGTAAGTCGCGTTGAATCCTCGACTTAAAAACCGCACGACCTCTTCCGCACGGTGGCGAGCAAGTAATTATTGGGAGTACCGTCGACTGCTCATTGGCGAGCTCGTTTTTCTCCGCATGATCCGCACAAGCGGATCGACCATCTCGAGGAGGAACCCGCTTGACAGATCGGGTCGATCAGTCGATAGTTCTAAACATGCAAGGGAGGTCAGGCGGAAGCAAGTCCGTTTGGCACCGTTCGCGTTGGCCCTAGTGGCTTCATAACGCGGGGTGGAGCAGCCCGGTAGCTCGCGAGGCTCATAACCTCGAGGTCGCAGGTTCGAATCCTGTCCCCGCAACTTCAAAGTCGCCGAACGCTCCGCGGTCGGATAGACAACCCAAAAAAGCCGGCGTGCCCCCACGCCGGCTTTTTTCGTTTTTCTAGCAACACCGGCGTTATCCGCCCGCACAGGACCCAATTCCCGGCCCACTCTCGCCGCCGTCCCGGTTTATAACCCGCCCGGCGCCTCTCGGCCCAAAATCGGCCAAACTCTCGCCCCTCTCACCCCCCCCGCTTCTCGGGTTAAGTAATTCAGCGTCCACTACAGAGGACCGGTTACAAACGCCGCCGGGTTATGAGCGGGAGCGGTACCGAACGTCTGCGGCCGCCGCTGTCGGCGGCGAACCCCCACCCCGCCCGTTGTTCTAGCTGCAGCGCGGTGCCCCATCTCGTCGACGGACGGCCGGGTCCCGGCGAGAGTATTCTTAAAGATAAACTATCTCGACCTGATCGATTCCTCCCCGTACACAACTCAGATGGAGAGAGTTCCCGGATTTCGACAGCATTTTTCGCTGTAAATCGGTTTTGCGATGCGACTCGCGTCTCTCTCGATCAGCTTCATGGCTAACCAAATCAGAAAGCCGGTTCGCGATTTAACGTCCACCGAAGCTTGCGTTTTTCGCAGGTCGGCGAACGGTTAACGGCGAAGCCATTGTGCGCATTCCCCGGCATCACGCGTGCTAAAACTCGAACTGACCGCTTTGAGCGTTGCTCGCGCTTTTTGCTCAATCGGATGTGTCGAGACAAGTGCCAGCTCTGCTTCCACGATACTTGGTACGGAGAATTCAAATCTTCGATTAGCGAAAGCGTTTCGCCAGTATGTCTCGATGAATGGTGAGAACAATTCGGTATAGACGGAAGTACCGCGTCGATACCACTCGTCAGCGTTTGCAAGTCCGATGACATGAGTGGTAAACGCCGACTGGAGATCTCGGTCAAAACTCCCGACCAAGTAACTCAAGATTTGAATCTCCCGGCAGTCATTCGCATGGTCTGCGAGGCAGACAACATCTCGTTCTCCGTCATCGTTGCAAGTACCAAATGCTTCCATCAGCTTTGCGGCTTGTGTCCATACAGACGGATTGTGCGATGACGGCGCGATTTGCCTGCAGACTGCGGCGACTTCTAATGAGCCCTGACGTGCGTGCTGAGGTTCCTCAATCTGCAAGAGTGCGATCCGAAAAAAGGCGGGCAGGACACCGTTTATTACCGCAAATGGATCGGTCAGCTGAAGTTTATCGCTGTCGAGACGCTCCACGAGCGAATCGACAGTTGTTCCAAGGGGTAGATTCGATAATCGGCGCGTAGCGAACGCCCCAACGGCTTTTTCCCATCGAATGAGTAAGCGTCGATTGCAGCGCGGCAACTTCCGCGAACACAGCTTTGCGATGAGCTTCGGTCGGTTCGGTTTCATCCTGCATCACCCGCTCGACTTCGTAGCTCGGATCGTCAACCGAGATATCAGACGCGATGGAGTCGTAACGCCCTAGAATCTTGATGCATGCGGCTGGCAGTGAAATCATTGAACGTCAGATAGCTCGTCATCGGTTGGCACAATTTGTTCGTGGATCATCGCACGGTTTCGTAGCATGATCGCGATGTCAGCTGCATCATCAGTGGGTCGTACGTGGTCAACGAAGAGGGGAAGAAAAGCAATGCTCCTTGGCTCTACGTTTGCCAAACGGTTGCGGACGCAGACAAAAAAGTGGTCCGCACGTGCCTCCCGATGTTCTCGCAAGCACGACAACATCGCCTCGTAAATGTGACGGCAAGTCTTATTTGAGAAGTCCCTCGAGCGTACCAATTCGCTTACTGATTTCAGCTCGGATGGCCGAAGAAGCAAGCGACCCAACAAGGTTTCTTCGAGAGGGTTGAGCGCCCAATGCGGGGATACCTGCCGCCCTTCGCTCAGTCTCCGGCCAAGCTCCAAAGGGGAAACTATCGGCTGTTCATCCGTGCCATCTTCTCCCGACCACACGGGATCCTCGGGGTGCCGGAAGTACATGCGAAGCAGCTTGTCGGTGCTTCTCGCCTGGATGGATGAACCGTTCTCCCACCGGGAAAGCGAAGCGACGGCCACACCGATTTTCTCGGCAAGGTCTTTCTGTGTCAGGTCGAGAGCTTTGCGGCGTTTGCGGATTTCCTCCGGCTGCAGCAAGCCGATGGTCCTCCGGAGGGCCGCATTGATTTGCTTGTCGGTTTCGATGTCGAACCATTGCTCTCCGCAGTGGCCGCATGTCGGCACTTCCAGGTTATCGACGCACACCTCGTACAGCTTGCCGTCGTGTTTGATTTCACCCTTGTATTCGATCGCCTTGGGTCGGACTCCGGTGCGGCCACACTCGCCACACATCCAAGGGAACGGTTTGTTTGCCATCGGTATGTTTTTATTTCCAGTTCACGCTATCTGGCGGATGAACGCTGACGATGTAAATCGTCCGGTCATCCAGCGCGTCAGCGTCTTTGAACCGTGTTTCCACGTAGATGGTTCGGTTGCCAAGTTCAGGCCGCATGTCGTGGTGAAACTCAAAATAAAATTCATCGAAATCCGAGTCGCGTTTCTCAGTCACCTTCGACAGCCGGCCTCCGTTTCGGAGGTAGTCCAAGAGCCGATCCAGGAACTCCTGCCGAGTGAGCCCTAGGTACCGTCGCACATCGTCCTGAACGCGACGCTTCAGTTCGACATATCCTGCGAACCGGCAGCCGTTCGCAAATGCCTCGTCGTAACGCCGTCGCTCGTCATCGTTTTCGGTCAAGTCCTCAGCCATCAATAACCCCTCAATCTGGTGGAGCCACCAAACGGAAGAGCCGATAAAGCACGAACTTGGCATTCATCAAGTGAACCATCTAGAAACATGATTTATGTCAACGTCTTCCTCCACGATAAACGCCAATTAGCAACGGAGCAAGGGAATTTGCCCGACAAACCCATTTGTGTCTTGTCCGCTCAAAACGCGACAAGACGCTTCATCCAATCCGCCTTCGGTTTGTCCTTTCGGTTGCTCGACGCCAAAAAGCTAGCAGATAATGGTGTGACCTGGGCCAAGCTTCGTGCCGTCCCAGCAGCCCGCCCGGCACGTGTGCAGTACCATCACCAAACTGCCCTAACACGTGAAAGAGCCGCCGCATCGCACCGAGCCAATTTCAGAAACACGTCTGGGTGCTCGAAGATGCGGTTAGTCAAAGACTCGGGCACGCGTTTCGCCAGCAGCATCAATTGGTCTTCGTCTGCATCGAGAACATCCGCAAGCCGGTGAATTAAACTGGCCGACGGGGACTCGGCGAATTCCAGCTTGCCGCGTTCAACCTTGCTCAGACAGGTAAAGCCGATCCCGACCGGCGACGCGAGCTGCCGCAAGGAACCTTGCTCATGATGGGGAACGAGACGCTGCGATAGCTAGCAGCGAAGCTGATGGCGAAGCTCCACAGCAGCATGTCGGTCCAGTGGCAATCGAGAGAGAGCGTGCGGGCCGAAATGCAACTGCTCGTCAGGCCCCTGCTGCGCAAGTAAAAGTAGCCGCCAATGAGTTGCGATAACCCTGTCTCGCATCAAGAGAATTTCGAATGACTAGATCACGTCACCCAGTCTACTGGCGGCTCCGGCGCGTATCGAAAGATCAAGCCCGATGAAATAAACGTACCCAAGTGACGTCCCAGTGCCTCGTGCTCCTTTGAAATGCGTCTGATGTCGCGGGCTACAGCCGTCGATACTGATTTGCGGATCCTGTCGGCGTCGGTCGTCTGGCGGCCACGTCCACCGAGCCCTGTGGCGGCGGCTAGTTGATTGGCAAGCTGCTCCATCTCGCCTTCCAGCTTTCCAATTTTTGCGTGGTCGTTGAGCTCATTCGCATCGTCGAGGTCGTCCCGCAACTCCTGGTAGCGTTGCGCGTACTCAGCACGCGACTGCTCATCCAGCATCTCTCCGGATGACCCGCTAGATACGCGGGGGTCGATCCCGGTTCGGGCCGCCAGAAGGGTCACTGCAGCGATGGAGCGATGCGGATCCATCAACAGGCGTGCGATGTAACCCAGTCCAACCGTGTCCTTCAGGAAGATCGTTTGGCTCTGGAACGCGATCTCCCAGAATTCGCCGCGGCGTTGGAAGATATTGCCGCGAACCACCACGCCGCTCGGCATGGCGGCTCGGACCTGGCTGCTCTGAAACTCAAATCGGTCACCGGTGAATTTGAAAGCTGACGCAAGTGAGAGCACACCGGCAAAATCCCCGGCTCCGTCGGGCGATCCGCAGCCGACGATTACGGCCGTCTGGTTCGCCGGACACTTCTTTGCCACTAGTTCCAGAACCGATGGGTCCGCCGAAATCGTATCTAACACGAACACCACTCCGTAGTGCTCGCTGTCGATGGAGATGGTCCCGAGTCGCCAAGCGGTTTCGGTGACAATCTCTTCAGGCGTTCGGCTTTGGCTAACGCTCTCTCCCAGAAGCGAAACCAACCGGCGGATGTCGATCGTCCATTGTTGGAGGCGTTCACTCACCACCACAGTCCACCCGGCGTGAGGACAAGGGATGTGGTACGTAACGCCTCCGGTGCCACCTTTGACACGGGTGACTTCCTCGACGTGGTCGTCGTGGCAGGCGTCGCATGTGACATGAGTAGCCGTCCGCGCCCGAACCAGGATTTTGTGATCCAACAATAGTTCGCGACCCGGCTCCAATGACGCGGCATCGTCTTCCGTCAGGATCGGCCGCCCAGCTTTAAGCAGCTGGCAGAGCGTGCTGAGCAGCTGCTGCACGGTCCAATCCCCACTCATGCAGATACTTTTCGGCCAGTTCCCGGACCCCATCCGGCTTGCTCTTCAAGTTGCTGGAGTTCGGATACGAAAGGTCGAAGGACAGCGACCTGGGAAGGTCCTCACTCGTAGCGTCGAAGGTGAATTTGAGCCCAGCCTGCGTCACATTGAGAATCGACGCCGGCAGGCGATTCTGGTCCAGGTAGTCGTGGAGCATCTCGTAGATGTCGTTGATGCTGCCCTGGGGATCGGCCTCGATAGTGATCCGGCGGCGCGGCAGGCCTTTGATGGACACTCGCAACTTGCGGACCCGGACCGTCTCGATTCCGTCATCGGGATCGGTGGGGAACTGAAAATCCCGGCTGAGCAAGCCGTTGAGTTCGTAAGGGTGCGAATCTTTGCTCTCCGGACCGATCTCTTCGCCGAGGATCGCGCGACAGAAGATTTCCTGCAACGGGATGTAGACCTTCTTGCCGCCCCGGACATACATCTCGAGTGCGCCGTGGTCACGGTCGTATACCATGACAATCTCAAACGCCCGCCGCTCAGGGCGACGATCAAAGGCGCCAGCTGTATCCAGCGTCCCCATCGGCCATGTCGCTGATCTCGTGGAGGATGATTTCGATTGCCCGGCAATCAGCTTCCGGCAGCGATTGCCAAGCAGCAAAAATCGGATCGACCTTCGTCTCCCAAAGATCGCTCCAGGGGAGATCGAGGTCGTGGTGGTGTGTTTCGAACAGATCCTTCAGCAGATCGTTTGAGATTTGTCGTAACACCCGTTTCGGGTCAAAGGCCTGCGACACTTGGTTCTCCTTGTAAAAATCCCTTAGCCAAAGTCTTTTATCCACGTTGCACGAGTTTCATCGTTTGCTTTTGATCTGCTCAGCAGCGTTGAGCAGGTCGAGAAGTTGAGTGGATGACATTCCACGGGCCGCGCGCAACAAGGCGGCCAATTCTGCCGGCGACTCTTGAATGATCTCGGCCAAATCAGTGGGCACTCGGCCGGCTAACGCCGTCCACTCGTCTGAATTCTCTCCCAACAGTTCGGCCATCCGCTCGACGCGATCCGCTGTGGGTGGCATAACGTTGCATTGCTCGACCTGCGACAGGTACGTCGGGCTTACGCCAACAAGCTCCGCAAACTTCCGTAGCGTAAAACTCCTTTCAAGCCGCTTAGCGCGAAGCGCCTTGCCAAAAGGAAGCGACGGTTCGTCTTCGTCGGTCGTCACTCTTCGAACTCCCGGTCCCCGCTGCGACGGTTCTGCTTCAACAATTTCGCCGCTTCGCCCCATGCCTCCACGAGACGGTCGATTGGCGCCGTAAAGACCCGCTGCAGCCGCGCTAGTTCCTCAGATTCTTCTTCGCCGACATCGTCGAAGTCCAATGCCCGCTGCGAGTCAAGCTCTGCAACCAAAGACCCTGGTAGGGACCGCTCGTAGTACTCGTCGCGGAGATGCGTTTCCTGCCATTCCGGTCCCAAAAACGTTTCGTGCAGCGGATGTGTCGAAACCCGCCTACCAACCTTCATTCGATCCGCGCTCGAATAGGGGAGCACTTTTGCGTTCGCGGCCTGCACGAAAAGAACGTCGGAGAGACAGTCGAGGATCTGCTGTTCTCGCTCTGGTTCAACGTAGTACCCTGGCGTCTCCTCCATGCGCGCCGCGTCGCGGCTGGCCGCGACGCTGAACGACTCTGGGGACCACACGTAATCGGGCATTTGTGAAAAGCTGCCCGTCGCCGGCAAAACGACCCGTTCAACCTCTAGATGGAACTGATACTTTGGCCGCACGGAGCCGTCGATCTGCGACGAATCAGCGAACTGCGTGGGAAACTCGAAATCATAAATCTGGACCTCGCGACCCGACCAAAGTCGCACTGATGGGCCTTGCGGACCCAGCGCGCGCCGCGACCAGTTGTGCGATCCGATGTAAACGACCGATTTGCCCTCACGCTCCAGCCAGAGGTAAACAAGCTTCGAGTGGAATAGCGATATCTCGCTCGGCTCCCCATCTTCCTTGACCAGCGGGTCCATGAAGTACTTAAGCCGCAGGTCGGGAAGCTCTGACTGCATCCGCAGCAACGGTTCATACCCACACGAGCAACTGAGCGATCCAAGCCCAAACGAACGATCGTCCCGCAGAACGCGGTTTAGCAGGTGACGCCCGATGGACTCCATTCCGTCGTTCGAGATGAAGGCAATCAGAAAACGGCAGACACTGGCCCTTGCTAGGTCGCGCTGCAGCTGTTCCCGGTATTCGAGCGAGACGAGATCTTTGCTCAGGAGAGTCATGTTCATGCCGCGTCATCCTCGTAGGTCATGTTGAATATCATGTCCTTGAGCCATTTCTGAAAGCTCGGGTTATCGCTGAACTGCTTGAACAATTCAGTGTGGTCCGCCAGCAGTTCGGTCATCACGCGTGCGAGCGCCTTGTCGTGCTCAAGCCGGGCTGCCGGTTTGTCGGAGTTTTTTCTCGCGTTCTGGTACGCCTTGTCCGCCGCGACCTTCGCCGGAATCTCTTCCGTGATGACTGTGCGAACTTTGTCCACGTCTTTCCACTGGATGTTGCCCCACTGATCGTTGAACGCCTTCACGATGTTGCTTAATAGCTCATACTCAAGCTCGCGTTCTCGCGTCGTGCCGCCGATCGGAACCGGCTCGACCGTTCCATCCTCGTCTGCAAGCGAAACAGACACCTGCGTCTGGACTTCGAGTCGATAGCTGTCCATGTCGATGGACTCCAAGATTCCCTTCGACAGGTCCTCTTCCTTTGGCGCAGGCAGCTTTGGAACGAGAAAATTTAGGAACGTCGCCAGTAGTTCCCACTCGCGGAGCGAGTACGGCAGGACGGTCGCCAGGAAGCTGTACATGCGAACGAACATTTTGGCCTTCCCTTTGAACGCTACTTGTGCGTCTTCGTCGAGATCGGCGTTGTAGACCGCGACACACGCATCGAGAATCGGGTCCCACTGGTCACGCTCCGCGCCGTCCAGAAACAGTTCGACGAGTTGCTCCACCGCCGACCACGAGTAAACCTGATAGCCGTCCAGTTCCCCCTTCAAATCGTGCAGCTTGTTTGGATCGGTCTCCTTGCTCAGGACGGTCGTGCGATAGTAGTCACCAAACGCCTGTTCCATCGTGTCGGCGTCGTTCACAAAATCGAGTACGAACGTGTCGTGCTTCTCGGGGTGGGCCCGGTTCAGACGCGACAGCGTTTGTACCGCCTTGATGCCGGACAGAACCTTGTCGACGTACATCGTGTGCAGTAGCGGTTCGTCGAAACCGGTCTGAAACTTCTCGGCCACGATTAGGAATCGATAGGGGTCTTCGCGAAAACGCTCGGGAATCGCAGCGCTGGGAAAGCCATTCATTTTCGCTTCGTTGACGTTCTCCTCGCCCCGGAACTCGTGTTCCCCAGAGAACGCCACAATAGCCCGATGGGGGCTCTTGCGTTCCTGGAGATAGGCGTCGAAAGCGAACTTGTACTGCATCGCTCGTTCGATGCCGCTGGCCACCACCATCGCCCGTGCCTTGCCGCCAATCCTTCGCTTAGCGATCACCTGGTCGTGGAAATGGTCCACCATAATCTCAGCCTTTTCGCGAATCGCGTAGTCGTGTGACTCGACGTATTTACGCAGCTTCTTCTGCGCCCGCTTCGCGTCGAATTCCCGGTCTTCCTCCGTGGTCATGACCAAACGGTAGTAACTGTTGACCGGCGTATAGCACTTCAGCACATCGAGGATAAACCCCTCCTCAATGGCTTGTTTCATCGTGTACGAATGGAAGGCACGAAAAGAACCGTCCCGTTGCTTTACGCCGAACAGCTCTTCCGTTTTGTTCTTGGGCGTCGCGGTAAACGCGAAATAACTCGCATTCTTAAGCAGCTTCCGCGATTCCATGATTCGGTTAATCCGGTCTTCCGCCGTCTTATCTTCCTCCTCACCCTCTTCGGCCAAAGCCGCGTGCATCTTGGCGGTTGTACGACCTCCCTGTCCGGAATGCGCCTCGTCGATGATCAACGCAAACTTCTGGCCCCTGTGCGCATCGCCGATCTCGTCCAGAACGAACGGGAACTTCTGCACCGTGGTGATGATGATCTTCTTGCCGGCCTGAAGGAATCGGCGCAGGTCGCCGGAGCGCTCGGCGTGACCGACAACAGAGCCCACCTGTGCGAACTGCTTGATCGTGTCGCGGATCTGCTTGTCCAGCACCCGGCGGTCGGTCACCACGATTACCGAATCAAACACCGGCTTGCTGTCGCGCTCCAGCCCGACCAGTTGATGCGCCAACCAGGCAATCGAGTTACTCTTGCCGCTACCAGCCGAATGCTGGATCAGGTAGCGGCGGCCTGCGCCGTTTTTTTTTGCGTCGGCCAGCAGCGCTTTCACGACGGCCAATTGATGGTAGCGAGGGAAGACCTGCCGACGCTTCTTCCGCCCCTTCTCGTCCTTTTCCTCCAAAACCTGGGCATAGTTTTCCAGAATTTCGGTCAAGTTGTCCTTCGTGAGAATCTGCTTCCACAAGTAATCGGTCTTGATTCCTTTGGGATTAGGCGGATTGCCGGCCCCGTCGTTGAAGCCTTTGTTGAACGGCAGGAACCAGGAGTGCTTGCCCTGCAGGTGCGTACACATCCGCACCTCTTGATCGTCCACTGCGAAATGGACCATGCAGCGGCCGAACTGAAACAG
>JBBDHZ010000280.1:0-9857 GCA_040880645.1 Minisyncoccota bacterium | reverse complement strand
AACGCCCGCAACACCGGGTCGGATTTGCGAAGATGGTTTCGGGCCGATCGGATGTTGGTCGGATGAAACGACATGAGGTGAAGTGTGTGGCGGTTGAGGGGTGCGTGGCCGAATTATTGCGAATTCTGGAGAGCCTCCGTGGCGGTCGATCGGTTCGTGATCGCATCGTTGACCGGTCGTGGCCGATTTTTGGTCGCATTTTCGCTCCAGGCGAGCGGACGATCGGTCCCGTCGCCCCGGCGGTGAATGTGCCATGCGGCAGGCCGATCCGATCGAGCTCGCGCTGAATAAACGCGCGCATCGCGTCATCGTGAAGCCGCCGGGTGATGACCGAGTAGGTCACGCGGCTCTTGAGATCCTGGTTCACCGCCAGATCCAAATTGCTCAGCAACACCGGCTGGCCCACCAGGATCAAGTTGTGGTTCTTGGGAAAGTCTTCAAAGAGCAGCCGTAGTCGACGAAGGTTGTCCATCGCCATCAGATGGGCATCGTCGATCACCGATCGGGTTCGCAGGACCGTTGAGCCGGGGCCGGTTGGCGAACTACTATACCGAACCGTTCGTTTTTCACCTCGGAAAGTCAGCGGTCACGGTCAGCAACGGTGACCCGCTGCCTTATGCTCGGTACAGACTTGAGCCCCCTCCGGCTGTTCATACAGATCGCGCGAATGTTCCTTGCGTATTTCGCCCATCGCTTCTCGACCGCCTTCAATTCCCCCTCGGTCGCCATCTGAAATCGCATGGCCACAAGGATCAGACGCGAGACGCGCGTCGATTGCACAGTGCGTGGGATTCCAGGAAACTGAAAGCCCGGCGAGCGGAGGAAGTATGTTGAGGATCGAAGCCGTCTCGGAATCGCGTAAGTATTTTATCGTTTTCAAAAAGTTGCTGAATGCGTGTTGCTCTGTTGGGCGGTGGCGGGTTCGTTGGCACCGAGTTTTCGTCTCAAATTCTCGGACGGAATTTCGAATTGCGATCCATTGGCCGTCGAGACCGCGATCTTTACGACGTCGCCCAGCTGACCGAACATCTCGAAAAGCTTTCGCCTGATGCCCTGGTGAACTGTGCTGGGTATACCGGCAAGCCGAACGTCGATGCATGCGAATCGGATAAAGCCAACTGTTTAGCGGGCAATGCGGTGCTGCCCGGCGTGGTTGCCGAGGCCTGCGAGGCTCTGGATATCCCCTGGGGGCATGTCTCGTCGGGGTGCATCTTCACCGGTCGGCGTCCCAACGGCAAGGGTTTCGCGGAGATCGATCCGCCAAACTTCTCGTTCCGGCAAAACAACTGCAGCTTCTATTCGGGCACCAAGGCCCTAGGCGAAGAAATTTTGGCCGTTGCCAAGAAATGCTACATTTGGCGATTGCGGATTCCGTTTTCGAACGTTGATGGCCCGCGCAACTACCTGTCGAAGCTCATGCGGTACCCAAAGCTGCTTGACGCAGAAAATAGTCTTTGCGACTTGACGGAGTTCGTAGCGGCTAGCCTTGCTTGCCTTCACCGCCGGCTTCCTTTTGGGACTTACAATCTCACCAACCCGGGCAGTGTGACGACAAGGGAAGTCGTCGATCTTATTCAGGAGTCAGGCGTCTGCAGGAAAGAATTTCAATTCTTTGATTCTGACGAAGAGTTCATGTCTCTTGCGGCGGTTGCGCCGAGATCAAACTGCGTTCTCGATAGCAGCAAGGCAATTCAGGCTGGTCTAAAGCTGACGGAGGTTCGCGAATCGCTCGAAAACGCACTGAAAACGTGGCGAGCGGAGAGTCCCGCCGGCTGATGGTCGACTGCTGCATTTCCGGCCTTTCGATCGCATTCAAGACTCCGCGAGTCTTCACTGGCTTTGGCTCATTGTTTGGTGGCATTCCGGAGACACGCTGGCGGTCAACGTCCTGCGTCATGCAGCACTTGCATCAGGTATTTCCCGTAGTCGTATCCCAAGGTGCATGCGGCGCGTTCCAGCTGGTCTTCGTCAATAAACCCCATCCGAAAGGCGATCTCTTCCGGGCAGGCGATCTTGAGCCCCTGCCGCTTTTCCACGGCGGCGACGAAGTTGCAAGCGTCGAGCAATGAATCCCGGGTCCCCGTGTCTAACCAAGCAAAACCTCGCGAGAAAACCTCCACTCTCAATTGCCTGGCCGCCAAGTATTGCCGATTCACATCGGTTATCTCGAGCTCGCCGCGCGATGATGGAGTTAAGCTATTCGCTATTTCGACAACTTGATTGTCGTAAAAATACAGCCCTGGAACAGCGTACGACGATTTCGGGACTGCTGGCTTTTCTTCCAGCGAGATGGCCTGACCCGATCGGTCGAACTCGACGATTCCATATCTTTGCGGATCCGTAACGTGATATCCAAAAATCGTCGCGCCATGCTGCTTGGAAGACGCTTCGCTAAGCAGGTCACGAAACCCACGCCCGTAAAAAATGTTATCGCCCAGCACGAGCGTCACGGTACTGCTCCCGACAAACCCGCGACCAATGATAAAAGCTTGGGCAAGTCCCTCAGGCCTTGCTTGCTCCGCGTAGGAAAAACTCATTCCCCACTGCCCACCATCTCCAAGCAATCGCTCAAAGGCAGGCAGGTCTTGCGGAGTAGAAATAATCAGGACCTCGCGGATCCCGGAGAGCATCAGTGTCGACAGCGGGTAGTAGATCATCGGCTTGTCGTAGATCGGCACGAGCTGCTTGCTGATCCCCAACGTAATCGGATGCAATCGCGTGCCCCCGCCACCAGCAAGGATGATGCCTTTGCAACTCATTTCTGAAGGACCCAATAGAATGAACCTCGCTCGCGACGGTTAATCGGCAACACCAGCGAATACATCATGACGGGAAATCATGTCGTTTCAGTCAAGGCCCGTTGTCGACGAGATCGCCTTACCCAGCAGGGCGTCGTTTAAATCGGTAACCGTTAGAATATTCGATTTGCATGCCTCGTTTTCAGCCGATACAATACTCGACCGCGAACAGCGATGTCGACAATCGGCGGACTTTCTTCTGCAGCGTGGTACAATCGTATAGTGGGGCGTGCATGGATCCGTCAGAAGTAGCGAGCCTCCGATCATCTTTGGCTTCGCAAACGTTTGCCGAAGCACGCGATAAACTGGCTGGCCGTGTAGCCGACGGCTCCGCGTCCGAAACAGATCTTCTGAATTGGCGACTTCTCAACGCTGATTTGACCTGCAGGTCTCGGGAGCGCCCCGAACCTGCTCCTTCGCGCAACCCCATCCGCATCGCCGTTGCCAGTTTGTTGTTTAATTGGCCGTCTACTGGCGGCGGCATCATACACACCGCAGAGCTGGCGAAATTCCTTTCGCTGTCCGATTTCGAAGTTTGTCATTTTTACGCGAAGCATGAGCCGTGGGCGATTGGGCATGTCGAAGGACGGCTGCCGTACGCGAGTGAGCCCCTCGAGTTTTCATCCGACGCTTGGAACGCACATGAGATTCGAGGCCGTTTCCGAGAGGCGGTCACGAGGTACGCCCCAGACTGCGTGATCGTAACCGACAGCTGGAACAGCAAACTGTTGTTGGCCGAGGCGGTGAATGAATTTCCCTATTTCCTGCGGCTCGCCGCCATGGAATGCCTTTGTCCGCTAAACAATGTGCGGCTGCTACTGAATTCGCAAGGGCAACCTCAACAATGCCGCTTGACGCAGTTTAGCGACCGCCCAGCATGCGTGTCGTGCATTGAAACTCAATCGAATTCATCGGGATCGCTCCATCGTCGCGAGCGACGACTCGCCGGTTTTGAGAGAGATGACTATGGAGAGCGTTTGTCCGGCGCCTTCAGCCAAGCTCGGGCTGTCCTGGCTGTCAATCGCCAAGTCGCCACCCTTGTCGAGCCGTACGCCAGCGACGTCCGCGTCATTCCGAGCGGCTTTGACGAGCAGCGTTTCGTTGGCTTACCGAAGCGAGCCTTTGGTGACAAGCCGTTTCGTTTGCTCTTTGCAGGTCTGACGCAGGAGTTCATGAAGGGATTTCACGTGCTATTGGAAGCCTGCCGCCACTTGTGGCGATCCAGGCAAGATTTCGAGTTGTGGGTTACGGACAGTCATTGCCAGCACTCCGACCCATTTCTCAGGTGCTGCGGCTGGCAAGACCAAAGCCAGCTGCCGCACACCATGGCTCAGTGCGACGCCGTTGTCGTACCGACGATTGCCCAAGAAGCGCTCGGACGCACTGCGGTCGAGGCTATGGGAGCCGGGCGAGCCGTGATCGCTAGCAGATTGGGCGGCTTGCCGGAAACAGTGTGCGAAGGTCTGACCGGCTTGTTGGTCGATCCTGCAGACGGTTATCAGCTCGGCGAGGCTATTAACACGCTTGTCGAGTCGCCCGCGATAACGGCTCGCATGGGAAGCAACGGCCGCCAACGATTTGCGGCCCTTTTCCCATGGGACGTCATCATCGAAAAACACTATCGACCGTTGTTTGAAGCTTGCCGGGTGCTCCGATGAAAGTGGCCATCGTCTTCGACAATCAAACGAGATCGGAAACCACCGGTTTTTACTGCCGTCGAGCGCTAAGCCGGCTGGCGGACGTAGAACATCTACTGCCTTCGGAGTTATCCGAGGTGCCGGAATCCCTATTCAACTTGTTCGTTTTTGTTGACGATGGTCTCGACTATCCCATCCCGGAGCATCTCCGTCCGCGGGCCGCATGGGCGATCGACACGCACATCAGTTTTGCGCGGTGCATTTCCCGTTTCGGTGATGCGGACTGGCTATATGCGGCACAGAAGATGGGAGCATCCGAAATGCAGGCCTCGCTCGGTCGCGAGGTTACTTGGCTGCCGTTAGCATGCGACCCCGAACGACATCGGCCGATCAGCCGGGAAGCCGAGCAGTTCGACTTCGCATTCGTCGGGCACGAGATCGGCCACCGTCGGATTGATATGCTCAACCGATTGCGAGCGAGTTTTCCCAATCACTGGGTCGGTCAGGCGTATCACACGGAAATGGCCCGACGTTACAGTCAGTGCAGAGTGGCTTTCAACTGCAGCGTCGGCGGTGACGTCAACATGCGTCTCTTCGAGGCGGTTGCATGTGGCAAACCACTTGTGACCGATGCAATCGGCAACAATGGTCTGGAGGAGCTTTTCGATCTCGACGCCCATTTACGCTGCTATTCCGATCCTGATTCGCTTGTCGCGGAAATGGAGAGGCTTCTCTCGGACGAACCGCTACGGCGGCGGCAAGCGGAGTCTGCTCGGCAGCATGTTGTGAATTGCCACACGTACACGCATCGGATGCAGCGAATACTCGAGCTAGCTCGAAAAGGAGACGACCAACACGTCAGGTTTTCTCCGCCCCCCCAAATCCGCTGCGTACTACGAATTCGATCGTCCCGATGTGGCTGCGCTGGTCCCTGATAGCGCCGTCCGGATTCTTGATGTTGGGTGCGGCGGGGGAAAGCTCGGCGCTCACCTAAAGGCCCGACAGCACTGCACGGTCACCGGCGTAGAGCACTCAGCAATCGCCGCTGAATGCGCCCGAACGCATCTCGATCGCGTCATCGAGGCGTCTGTCGACGACTTGCCCGACAAGACGTTTCAGCGTGCAGCATTTGACTGCATCATATTTGCCGACGTGCTAGAACATCTTCGGTCCCCGGCTGAGATCCTTGCAAAATGTCGGAACTGGCTAGACGATGAGGGGACGCTTGTCGTTAGCGTTCCCAATAGCCGACATCACAGCGTCGTCCGAGGCTTAGCAGAAGGCAATTGGACCTACGAGCATGCGGGACTCTTGGACGAGGATCACGTTCGCTGTTTCACTCGACGGGAACTTGAAAAACTGCTGTTTCGTTCTGGATACACTCTCGATGAATTGAGTTGTGCCTGGGGATCGGGTTACCGGCAATGGAAGGATTCGGGCATGCCGGCTCAACTTGAACTGGGCAACATCACGGTGCGAAATCCGACAGCTGATGATGCTCAGGAGTTTTTCGTCTACCAGTATCTAGCGAGGGCGATACGACGAAAACGATCAACGTTCGCCCTGACTTCGATCTTTATCTGCACGTGTAATCAATTGGCGTACACACGGCAATGCGTTGAGAGCATCGTCAGCAAGACCGATGTTCCCTACGAGCTGATCTTTGTGGACAACGGCTCAAGTGACGGCACGCCAAACTACCTACGATCCATCGAAGGTGCCCGAGTCCTCGAGAACGAGTCCAACCGCGGTTTCGCGATTGCGGCAAACCAGGGTATCCGGATTGCCGACGGCGAACAGATTCTCTTACTGAACAACGACACTTTGGTGACAACGGGTTGGCTTGAATCGCTCCTGGAGGCCCTCTATGACCGGCCAACGACGGGCATGGTGGGCCCCGTATCGAACAGCGTGAGTGGACCACAGAAAATTCCCGTCCGTTACGACGATTTAACCAGCCTCGATGGATTTGCCTGGGGACTCCGGAGCAATCGGCAATTGACGGAAGTGGACCGTCTCGTGGGGTTTTGTTTGCTCGTGCGACGGGAGGTTGTTGACAAGATTGGACTGTTGGACGAGCGGTTCGAGGTGGGCTGCTTTGAAGATGATGATTGGTCCCGCCGAGCATCCCTGGCCGGTTTCAAGTGCTACATCGCGTCCCATGTTTTCGTTCATCATTTTGGCAGCGTCACTTTTAGATCGGAAGGTTTTGACTTTGCCGAAGTCATGGACCAAAATCGGCTGCGTTACGAAGAAAAGTGGCGTGCGCACGGGGAACAGCATGGCGTTCCTAGTATAGCTGAACCGACTGACATGCTCGGCCAAGATTGCAGCCCGTCGGGCGAGGAAGAAGCCCCGCTTCCCCGTTACCGTGAAAAACGCTTGGCCAACGGCGAACTGCTATTACAGCGTCAGTGTGTGCAACTCTCCTTATGCATGATCGTCCGCGACAACGAGTCAACGATCAAGGATTGCTTGGAAAGCATTTATCCATGGGTCGACGAGCTTATCATTGTGGACACCGGATCAACCGACCGGACCGTTGAGATCTGTCGACAGTTCGGTGCGACAATCAGAGAGTTTCCGTGGTGTGATGATTTTTCTGGCGCTCGAAACGCCTCCCTTGAACCTGCTCGGGGCGAATGGATTTTCTGGATGGATTCAGACGATGTAATCCCCCCGGAGCAAGGCCGTAAGCTGAGGCAATTGGCTCTGGGCGAACACCGCGAAGAGGTCTACGGTTATGTGGTGCAGGTTCAGTGCCCCTCCGGCGGACCGGGACAAATGACCGTGGTGGACCATGTCAAGCTCATCCGTAACCGGCCCGAGCTGCGCTTCGAACATCGCATTCACGAGCAGATTTTGCCCGCGATCCGCGCAGCGGGTGGAACGATCGAATTCACCGACATTCACGTCGTCCACTCTGGATCGCGGCAAGATCCGGCCACTCGCCAGCGAAAGCTAGAGCGGGACTTTCGAATTCTCAAGCTTGACTTAGAGGAGCGTCCCGACCACCCGTTCGTGCTCTTTAACCTAGGCATGACATACGAGGATGCAGGCGACTACGAGCAAGGCGAGGAGCACTTGAGGCGGTGCATCGAAGTCGCCCAGCGCGGCGAGTCGCAGTTGCCCAAAGCATGGGCGCTGCGTGTCAACTGCTTTCGGGCTCAGGGTAAAATGGAAAAAGCCCTCGAATTGGCGACACAGGCGCTCCAGGAGTTTCCCGGCGACAAGGAACTGCTGTTTCGCAGAGGCATGCTTTACCAGGACGCCGGACGATTCGATGAGGCAGTCGAGGACTACCGGCGCGTACTCAACGAATCAACTGAGCGGGTATTTCAAAGTCTCGACCCGGCAATCTGTGGCTACAAAGCAAGGCATAAAATGGCGATGGCCTTACAAGCACTTGGACGTGCCGAAGAGGCAAGAGGTTTGTGGAAGGATGCGGTGGCCGAATGTTGGGAATTCTCCTCTGCGTGGCTGGCCCTCTTTCGCAGCTATCTTTCTGAGGGCAGGCTCAGGGACGCAGAAGGCGTGCTTGCACAGATGCCGAACGAGCTCAATGCCTGTGCGCAGACGCTGGCAACAGCGCTTCTGCATGAGGCGAAAGGCGATATTCAGAGTGCTGCCGGAGTCCTGATGGCCGACCACTGGCAGATGGCCGAAAGCTCGGAAGATCTAGACGAGATCGCGAGAATACTGGTCACAGCCGGCCGAGCCGGCCACGCAATTCCCGTTCTGCGGAAACTTCAGACGGTCCGGCCGGGCGACGCGGCGGTGCTGCATAATCTCGGAGCCGCCCTGCAGGCAGTTGGCGACAGTGAGGCCGCCATCCCCTATTTGCACGATTCGCTGAGTCTGAGAATCGATGGGGTGCATACAAGTCGGGTCCTCTCTCATGCCTACCGGGACTGTGGACAAACATTGTCGGCGCGGGATGTACTTACGGACGCCTTAGAGTTACATCCAAACGACAGGCTGCTTCGCGAGGCTCTCGATGAGTTGAATGAGCCGGCGTGACGAATCGCATGAAAACCGCCGAAGGGATCTGAGCATGAGCAGTCGATACTCAGCCACCGTCATGGAACATTTTCTTGAACCGAGGCACCGAGGTGCGTTTGAGCAGCCAGCAGGGGTAGGGGTGAGCGGTGTCCCCGGGCAAGGTCCTTTTTTTATTTTCCAGGTTTGTTGCCGCGACGGGCGCGTTCGCGAGGCCCGCTTTCAGTGTCATAACTGCGGAGTGACCGTTGCTAGCGGCTCTATTCTCACCGAAATGGTGGAGGGACAAACGCTACGGGAGTGCCAAGCGATCGACGAGGAATCATTGGCCGCAGCACTGGACGGTGTACCACCTGACAAGCGCCACATGCTGCATTTTGTACTCTCTGCCTTGAATGACGCCGTCACGGAGGCAATGGAATGAGCACAACCATTCGGATCGCGTTGGGCCCGCAGTTGACGGACTTCGGCTCCTGGCATTGGCTTGGCGAGGGCTTGGCAAGCTGGCTTCAACCCCCTTTTGAAGCTGTTCGATTCGCTGATATCGACGATCCGCCTGTGGCGGACATCGTTCTATTTGTCAAATTCCTTCCAAGCGACGATGTGCTTGAACGGGTTTCTCGACGATCGCGCCTCGTCTTCTTTCCGGTCGATGTCTACGGTCATTGTCGGGAGATCGACGAACGGCACAAATCCTTCGAATTCGTCTCGAAGGTCATCGTACACAGCCTGCGTCTGACCAGGTACTTTGCCGGTTACTGTCCGGTGGAGTTCTTGGATCATCCTCTGAAATTCATCACGGAAGCTCCGCGGTGTTCAGCCGAGGAAGGTCCGCTGGTTTGGATCGGAAGACGCTGCAATTTGGATCCGATCGCAACTTGGGTGAAAAGGGAAGGCCTGGATCGAGAGTTGTGGCTTCTCACCAATCTTGAGGGCAACCAAAGTGATGTCCAACAAATGTTCGGAGATCATCCTCTGGTCCGGGCCGAGGACTGGACGGAGCAGCGTCACGTCGAATACTTAGGGCTCGCAACCGCGGCCATTGATATCAAAGGCGACGGATTTCGCGCCCGGAACAAGCCACCGGCCAAAGCGATTGACTACTTAGCATCCGGCATCCCGCTCATCACCAACCCGGGTTCGAGCGTGGACCTCCACGTTAAGAGCCTGGGATTGAAATCGCTCTACACAGGTTCGTGGAAAAAAAACCTGAATGCAGAGCACAGACGCTACTGTACGGAGATTGCTCGGGAGATTCGGCGGTCACACGCCCCCGATGTTGTCTGGGGGAGACTGGCAAACATCTTGCATGGCTTGACTGAAACGCAACTCCCTTTGAGAAATTCACGTTCGCTGACACATTGCACGGACTTGACATTTTTTGTTTGACAACCCCCTGCGGAACCCGTAGGCTACCCCGGGT
>JBBDHZ010000279.1:0-1722 GCA_040880645.1 Minisyncoccota bacterium | reverse complement strand
GTGGTAATCATCATTTACCGAACACTGACAGAATCGGCCCGACGATCAATACTAACGGCGATTACGGATGAACTCCGGATGAACACAGGAACTGCGACAGAGCAGCCTTCGTTGACGCCTTTGGTCGTTGTGTGTACTCAACACAACTGCATTGATCCCGTTACTCAGGCATGTGAGAACACACCGCTTGGATCTCTTGTTCGGCAAAAGGTCCGAGAAGCGTGTGCCACGTACTGAAGTAACACGTTCCCCCTTTCACACCGGTCGTTGCAGTTTACCCTGCGACGGCTTTTTTATTCCCTACAACCCGAGCGACTTCAGGTATTTTTTAAATGCACTCTTTGTCTCGGCGTGCGAGAGTCCGAGATGTACCGTTGCCTTAAGAAACCCGAGCTTGGAACCGCAGTCAAAACGCTCACCCTCAAAGGTGTAGCCGTAGAGCGGATGACCGTCTTTGACGTACGCCTGAAGGGCATCGGCCAGACGAAGCTCACCGTCGCTGTGCGATTCTTCCAGGATCCTGAGATGCCTCCAAACCTCAGGGGTAATAATATACTTCCCTACCACTCCGAGGCGCGACGGCGCGTTGTCAGGGTCCGGCTTTTCAACCAGATCGCTGATAGCGTAGAGCCGATCGGCACACTTACGCGCCTTGACGATACCGTACTGGGACACCAGCGATCGGGAAACCCGCTCAAGTCCGATCACCGGCGCCTGCACCTCTTCAAACATCTCACGCATCCGGGTCATACAGTGATTTTTGCCGACAATGATATCGTCGCCGAAGAGCACCGCCACCGGTTCCTCCCCGACCAGATGCGCTGCCGCCAACAACGCGTCCCCGTCGCCCCGCGCTTCTTTCTGGCGCACGTACGTAATATGGGCCATCGACGAGATACGTCGGGTTTCTTTGAGTAATTGCGTCTTTCCTTTGCGCTCAAGAATGCGCTCGAGTTCCGGCGCCGAATCAAAGTGATCCTCGATCGCCCGTTTCCCTTTTCCGGTCACAAAGATGATCTCCTCGATACCGGCATCAACCGCCTCCTCCACTAAAAACTGAATGACCGGCTTGTCGACCAGCGGCAACATTTCTTTCGGCTGTGCCTTGGTCACCGGCAAGAAACGGGTCCCGAGTCCGGCAACCGGCAAGATGGCTTTCTTGATTCGTGCCTGCATAGATACGCCCAGTATATACCCGGCCGTGGTTGCTGCCAACACCACGTCCTTTTTCTTTTTCTTACCTGCAAGTACAATGAAGATCTGTTACCCGCCGTTACCACCCGTCCCTATGCATTTTCACGACATTGTAAAATCCTACGACGTACGAGCAATTCACCCGGACCAGATCACCGACGCCCACGTTGAAGTGCTCGGGCGCGCCTTTGCCCACTACCTCAACGCCCGTACGATCGCGGTCGGTCGTGACTGCCGCACGTCAAGCCCGGCGTTTCATCGTGCAGTTGTGAACGGCATCACCGCACACGGCGTGAACGTCGTAGACCTCGGCGAGGTATCAACCCCGATGGTCTATCACGCCGCCGGAACGCTCGATGTGGACGGCGCTGTTATGATCACGGCATCGCACAATCCCCCGAAATACAACGGAATGAAGTTTGTTCGTCCCGGTGCGGTTTTGATCGGCAGGGATTCCGGCCTGGCAGATATCCAGCGGATCGCGGAAGAATTCGTGGTGAAGGCGCCGGCTCCCGCCGCACAACCCGG
>JBBDHZ010000278.1:0-1755 GCA_040880645.1 Minisyncoccota bacterium | reverse complement strand
GCCAGAATATCCTGAAAGGCAACCTCGACATCGAGTTGTACAACCTGGCGGAGGACATCGGCGAACAGAATGATGTTGCCGCACGGCATCCCGAGATGGTCGATCGTCTCGCCAAGTTAATGGCACAGGAACATGTGCCGTCAGAAACCTTTCCGCTCCCGGCAATCGACTGAGCCAAACATTGGGGCAGGCCCCCTGCTTGCCCGCCGCCACAAGACAAGTCAATGGAGCGGAGTTTCGGCGGACTCGAAGTAATTCGCCGACTCGGCGGACGGAGCGGCCGGTCGAGTGCGCTGTTTCGGCGTCGGACTCGGCGGGCTCCACTCGGTGATCGCTTCCAGTAGGATCGGCATGACGACGCCGGCAATCGCGCCCACGATCAGCGCGGCGAACAGAAAGCTTCGCAAGCCAAACTGCCATCGTTCATTTGCGCCTTCGGAACGCATGTTTGCACCTTTCCTGGCGGCCGGCGAAAGCTTCGCATATGCTCTTCCTTCTACCTCTCTATGCTGCTCGCCCCATTGTATTCGGTAGCACACAGACCTAGCAACGGTGCCTGGGGAAGGCCCCGTTTTCGTTGGGCGAGAGCACCTCGTTTTCTGTTCTTTATTACGCGTCGTCGCGTTGAAGATGATTCTCGCCGGACGCCTGGCCAATCAGGGCGACGTCGAACGATTTCAGCGCGAGGCGCGGGCGGCGGCCAGGTTCAAGCATCCGCATCGAACTGTTTTGAATCAAACGGCCCACCGAGTTGGACTTGTTTCTTGACTGGCATGCTGCCTCCTTGCTTTGGTCGGAGTCATTCTACCGGGCTGGGGTCATCGCCAGTAGAATCAGAGACACCCGATTCACAACTACGACGAGGAACTCCGATGAAAGACAGCCTGCTTTGTACGTTGGTGCTTGCCGCCCTTGTTTCCATCGCTAACGTGGCGTTCTGCGACGACCAGCCCGGAACGCAGCACGCTGCCCAACTGAACACGCAAGTCAAAGTGGAGATGGGCTACTTGCTGTATCTGCCGAAGGACTACGAGGAACAGGAGTCATGGCCGCTGCTCCTGTTCCTGCACGGTTCCGGGGAACGTGGCGACGATTTGGAACTCGTAAAAGTTCATGGCCCTCCGAAATTGATTGCCGAGGGCAAAGACTTCCCGTTCATCGTCGTATCGCCGCAATGCCCGAAGGAACGACGGTGGGAGCCGATTGAACTGGTTGCGTTGCTGGACGACATCAGCAAGAAGTACAAGGTCGATGCAGACCGGATTTATGTGACCGGACTCAGCATGGGCGGCTTCGGCACATGGCAGTTAGCATCCTTTGCTCCAAACCGAATTGCGGCCATTGCACCGATCTGCGGCGGTGGCGAGAAGTATTGGGTGAAGCAGTTCGCCCAACTGCCGGTGTGGGCCTTTCATGGAGCGAAGGATACCGGCGTGCCATTGGAACGGTCGCAGATGATGGTCGATGAACTCAAGAAGAACGGCGGCAATCCAAAGCTGACGATCTATCCAGAGGCCGGACACGATTCATGGACTGAGACCTACGACAACCCGGAGTTGTACACGTGGTTGCTGGAGCAGAAGCGGAGTCCGAAGGAGTAGGGCGCAAACGAATGTGGCATTACACTGCCCAGTATGCGATGTTCGGGAATCGATCCGATCTCAGCGTGACGTGGTCTCTCAGAATCCCAACCGTTGCTTGAGCAATCTCAAAAAGTCAAACTCCTGTTCACTAGGGATTCCGCCCCTGACAGGG
>JBBDHZ010000277.1:0-1758 GCA_040880645.1 Minisyncoccota bacterium | reverse complement strand
TCATGGAACAGATCGTCGACACCGACAACCTGGAAACCGCTTGGGCACGCGTCAAAGCGAACCGTGGGGCTCCAGGGCCCGACGGAATCGCCATCGGCGAGTTTCCCGAGCAATTCCGCGAGCGTTGGCCGGTGATCCGACAACAACTGTTGGAAGGCACTTACCAGCCCGGCCCGGTCCGGCGGAAGAGCATTCCCAAGCCCGACGGCAGCCAGCGGCATCTCGGTATCCCAAACGTGATCGACCGCCTGATTCAACAAGCCGTCTTATTAGTCCTGACGCCGATCTTTGATCCGGATTTCTCGGATTCGAGCTTTGGCTTCCGTCCTCATCGCTTGGCTCACGAAGCGATCCATCTGGTCCAGAAGCACATTTGAGCCGGCTACCGCTGGTGCGTCGATATGGACCTGTCGAAGTTTTTCGACACCGTGCAGCACGATGTGTTGATGCATCGCGTTGGACGAAAGGTCCGCGACAAGCGGGTGCTGCGGCTGATCGGCAGATACCTACGAGCCGGAGTGATGATCGACACCGACTTCCACCCATCGACCGAAGGCACGATGCAAGGCGGTCCGCTTTCCCCTTTACTTGCGAACATCCTGCTGGATGACTTTGACAAGGAAATGGAGAATCGCGGTCACCGTTTCGTGCGCTATGCGGATGATTTCTTGGTGTTTTCCAAAACTGAGCAGTCAGCCACACGCGGCTTCAAGTCGGTGGAACGTTACTTGACTCGTAAACTCAAGCTCGTGGTCAACCACGACAAGAGCGGCATCCGGCCGACGGAGGCAACCGAATACCTCGGTTACACCTTCCGCGGCAGTGGCGGCCGTTTCGAGGCGAGTGCGAAGAACCTTCGCAAGTTCAAGGACCGCGTCAAAGAGATTACGCGTCGCAAACGCGGCGTGTCGATCACGAGACGCTTCGGCGAACTGCGTCGGTATTTCCAAGGCTGGATCGGCTACTTTCATTTTGGAATGACCAAGACAGCCGTTCGTTATCTCGACAAGTGGATTCGCCGGCGCATTCGCGCCTGCTACTGGAAACAGTGGTACCGTGTCCGCACGCGAGTGAAGATGTTGCTGAAACTTGGCGTCCGGAAGGACGAAGCGATCTCGCATGGATGCAGTGGAAGAGGCCCCTGGGTCATGTCCTCGAGTGCGGCGGTCCACGTCGCCCTCAACAACAAGTATTTGACCCAGCAAGGACTGGCGAGCCTTGAGGAGATCTGGAGCAAGTTTGCTTCCAAGCGATGAACCGCCTAGTGCGGACCCGCTTGCTAGGTGGTGTGGGAGGGGTCCCGGGTAACCGGGCCCCTATCCCGATCTCTGGTTATCGAAATTTTGTACATTGCTCGTTGTAGCCGGCGATCCCACGCAAAAAATAAGCATCGAGGTACCGACCAACAGTCGCAGCAATGCCACCAGTGATTACCAAAACACCCAGGGCAAATGTGTCGGCAGAATATAACGCAAAGATAAAGAACATCAAAAGCAGGCCGGCCATCGCGAATCCGCTTGCGGTTGACCTCCGGTTCAGCATCAGCAGGATGCCACACCGAGAGCATGGAATGGCGGCAGATGTCTCAGATCCAAACCTGAACCACGAGCGAAACCAAACTCGAGTCATTTCATCCGAGCCACAGTTTGGACAGCGATGATTCGGCACTTGCGCTACGCTCGCGGTTTTCGGAACATCTTCGATAACGGCAGAATTCACCGAGAACGCGCGGAAGACGTTGTGATGGCCAAGTAGCCC
>JBBDHZ010000276.1:0-10213 GCA_040880645.1 Minisyncoccota bacterium | reverse complement strand
TAGGCTTGCGCAGATAGCCGCGGAGCCGGCGGCAGCAATTAGCCTGGGGTGCAGCCTTCGCGAGCTCGACGAGCGACGGCGAAACCCCAGGTTTTGAAATCGAAAAAATCCATCGGCCGAGCCCAACGCGCGGCCTCAACCCGCCGCGTCACCGAGGCCGAAACCGGACGGGCGTGATCTCGATTTCGGCTGCCTCAGATGACGGGCCATTTCACGGTTGAAACTCAACCAACTCCCACAATCCTTGCTGGGTCCGTCGTTTGCGCATGTCGAGATGCTCTGGCCCCGTTCGCCCACCCCATTCGCCCTCTCCGACCGCTGACGCACCAGCCTCGTGCCGATAGCCGCGAAGCGGCGGCCGCTGATAGCCTGGCGTGCAGCCTTCGCGAGCTCTAATGACCCCAAAACGCACGGTGTTGGCATCAAAACGGAGCCGGCAGTCGCGAAGGCGTGACATGCTTTATTCTCTTTATTCAGCAGGGATAAACTGACCGAGCCCGAAGTGACATCCATACCCTAACGCGATCGGCCCTGACACAGGATGCGGGAATCTTAAGCGGAACCCGTACCCCTCGTGGCCCGCTTTCTGTCCTGACCCTTTTGTCCGCGTGCGGCCGAACGTCAGCCACGGGGTGAATGTACCGCCCAAGTGAGTACCCGCTTCATTGCGACCGAGTAACGCTTCGATTTCAACCCGTGCCGCAACCGATTGAAACTCCCTTCGCCGATCCAATTCCAAACGAACAACCTGGCAGAGTTCTCGCTCCAGTCCCGATTGACGCTTTAATGGATCCTTCCGCTCGCTCGATTTGAGTTTCAGGTGTCGAGTCAATACGAGCGGCGTTCGCGAAACCCATGTATCGGATTCCGCAAAAATAGCCGACTGTCCTGCTTTTTCATTATGTCCGCCGAAATCTGCGACTCGGCCGATTCCCAGCAAGACGAACTGCAGATCATGTCCATCGTCGCCCCAGGTTCGCTTGAATCTGGCGAGGGCTTGCTCATCCACTTCATCAAACCCCATCGGCGCGTAGACGCTCAGATGCGTGATCTTTCCATCTCTACCAGTTGATTCGGATAGAAAATGGGCGTGTTGGTGAGGTGTGCTCAATGGCGCTCCATCCGAATCCTTTCCTGAAAACACGGATGCCGCGTTATCTTGCTCGCAAACTCGCTTTGAACAACCCATTAAGAACGTTCGAGCTCGTTCTCCAATCCGCAGTGCGTTGGTCAAACGCGGCACCACAGCACCGGCGACGGCGTATCGTGCCACCGTGGGCCGCCGATCGGCGGTCCTGTTTTGGCGGCGACTCGATGCCGATCGTGCAGAGTCGAAAGCATTCGCCGGTCGGACGTACTCGACCCAACAGCTTCCGGGCGGCCGATTCCAGCCCGCCTTCCGGAGTTCGTTGGTGTCAGCGTGAAGGGCGTCAAACCATGTTCGCGGTACCGCGGCTTGCAGATTTCGTTTGTCCGCAGCAGATAGCTTGACCGAGTCTGGATTCTTCCCCTTATGATCCGCCGCCCGCCGTTTTTCCTCCAGTAACCTTTTCGCGTTGCTTTTCGCGAATTGCTCTCGCCACTGTGCGTAATCCGTAGGTGGTCCGGGCGCAAGTAGACGTTCGAGCTGTTGGCTTGCATCAATATCACGACCATCAAGTGGGACAGCATTGAATTGACCTTCCCACTCATTCAGCAGTTGAGCGTCGACCCATGATTCGGCGCGCCCGAAGTAGTTCATCGCTGTGAGGAGCTTTGCCAACAGCGTACGTTGGTCCTCATCGAGCGTCACGTTGGGCCAGCAAACGAGTACCGCTTCGTCACGCGGGACCGCAACAAATGTATCAAATACTTTTGTGGTGCCCTGATTGGCAATGGGCATGTAGTGCCGCGTGTGTCCCTGAGATGCCGACGGGAGATAAAAGGAAGGCAGTGGCGCGAGTGCTGCGACCAGTGACTCGACGACAGAAGGCGGTAAGTCGGGGAACTTGTATCGCCAGACAGCCACCAGCGCTCGTACAATTCGCCACGGAGACGGTGGCCACTCGACGGCACCTTCATTAACCTGCCGGCCCCATGGCGTAGCGTGCAATTTTCCGGTCGGAAACCGAAGTTCGACGGCAATCATTTGCTCTCCTTTTTCCGTCGGCCCTTGCTGTAATTGACGTCTGTGACTGGTGGATCAGTGAAGGACTTCCCGCATGTGGTAATGAAGCCGGGCAACGCCTCATGGAGTTCCTCGCGCGATGGGAATTCAAAGCGTTTTGGCCGAGTGACTTCAATCTCTTCGATGTCAAAATCACAGGACGTACGCAGTCGCAGCCCGGAGTAAAGCAGCTCCCGAATCTTGAATAGTGCCAGGGTGACGAGCATGGTTTCGGCATCGCTGCCCAATCCGTAGCCTCGCAACTGAGCGAGATCTAGATTGAAGTACGCGGTGACCGACTTGGCGGAAAACTCAGTACGATGATACGGCACATTGCCGTATCCTTCGGCGGCCTTGCCATAGGGGGTACTATCTCCCGATGTGCCGGGCTGCACACGGTCGACTTTCACGCCTCCGCTATCGGCTCGCTCCACCCCTGCGGCTTCGATGAATCCAGAAACCGCTCTCGGCAGTCGAACGACACCACCGACTTTCTCTAAAAATGTGCCATGCAAAAGACTGGAAGGGTCGTATTTGAGTAACGCAGCGGCCAACTTGCGGCGATCGAACGGCTTGTTCGCCTCGAAACCGATTTCCGATTCAATCGCCGAAAATTCGTCTGAGTTCACAATGTAGGGAGAATTCAACCGGTGTGCTTCCCGAATTGAATCGGTCGTCTGGCCGTCCGGTAAGGTCGACCGCACATATGGCAATCCCCGAAGCACATCCAATAGGTCTCCCTTGCCTTCATCCCAGCACACTTGTTCCAGTCGATTAGCCATCGACTGGGCAGATTCCACGAGCAGGCAATCGACCGGTTCGCCGTTGCCGTCGAATCCGCGAAAAGTTGCTGCTCCCAAATCAGGGAAGCCAGTTGGTTGGAATCGCGAACCCTGGGCAGGTTTCAGCTTCACTTCAATCAGCAGTCGCGGCTGATCAGTTAAGGCGTCGAGGTTGATAGACACAAGAGGTTCCTTCTTGGTGAAAACAGGAAATAGAATCGCGACAATGTGGGACAGCAGAACTCACTGCCGGTTGCGGTTTCTTCAGTCAGATGCGTGTGCTGGGAATTCCTCAGAATGTTCCTCACCATTGAATTCAGTGGGAGATTCACATCGGAGAACACGGTCGCGAATCAGAGTCACAGCGGAACGTTTTTGCTTGCCATCGTGGCCCAGCGGAAAGAGAATTGCCGCGGCTGTTCTCTGTGCCGTTTCACGATCGCCGCCAATCAAATCAACCGCTGGATTGAAACCGGAGGCGTACAGCCTACGTGAGGCGAGTTCTGTCGCACCGGCCAAGTCACCGGCGATTGCACGGCGAGCGATCTGAGGCATCAGTTTGACCTCAACTTGGCTACCGTCTGGTGCAGGAATTTTGTGGGGTAGGAAGCAAAGCTTCATCAGGCAGTAAGCCGCTGATGGAACGGGATCATCCGCGGTAAGTCGCCAAGGGATATCACTCCATTGCACGGCTTCCCAATCGAGCAGCATCAAACCTCGCGTCAGAGACTCGATTCGCTCGTCATCCACATCGCGTTCAACGAATCGAAACACATCGCCGGACCGTGCAGGACAACGCCCGTGCAGTGCGGCACCACTCGTGGACTGCTCGGATCGCACGCTGTCGATCAATCGACGATGGAGAACAGCGTTCATATTTCGGATCAAATTTGCGCCAGACCAAACGACTGCGGGGTCGTCTGCATGTTTCGCCCAGACCGATCGCCGATTCGTACCGTTCAGTCGCGGATAGTCGATGGGTTCCACGTGGCGTCGAAAGGCTCCTAGCGGATCGTTGCGATTGGTTCCCAAACTCGCCAGGGCTGCGGCCAGGCGAAACTCACATGCATCGGGCGCCGATGGGTCGTAGGCGGCGTTTAGCCATGGGGGAGGTAGCAGCGGTACCGGTGGGACCGGATAGTCGGCTTCACGCAGCTTCGGGGAAATGGCGATCGCCGCTTCTGCCTCGCTCAGCGCGATCAGAATACGCTGAGCTGTGCCGTCACTTGAACGCTGACATGCCTCGATAATTGCCGATTCCAGCCGACGCAGTGCCGTTGTCGCTCGTCCCGGTGCGTGCTGACCTGTCGCGGCTCGCCGAAAACGGTCGAGCCAAACGTCTAGCCTGCCGAGTAACGAGGAAACCTTTGACGGTGCTGTTACATCGAACCGGCCCAAGGGGACCGCAAAGTACGACAAGCCGTTTCGCTGCTGAAACCCGAAGCGTTGAAACGACTGGATTCCTCGGTCAACCCCAACCGATGAAATAGCTCGTGCGAAGTCGACACCGTTACGAGCCCGTCTCCGCCCGACGTCGACTCGGCCTTCCGAAAGCACGTGTGACACAGCTTCAAAGCCTGCCGGTTGTGCCCAGACGGGCATCCACATCTCCGCACGGCTGGTTGCCTCATCTGACAAATCGGAGCTGCCGTATCCAACCCCACTAGACCGAACACAAAACGGATACGACAACGAACCGGGCTCCGCATGTTCCAGCTTGCGCACGGCGGCACCGGCAAACGCGATGGCGCCCTCTAGCATTAGAACGAAGTCCCACACGTTCATCGTCGCGGTTCCGTCATAGCCAGCTGTGGCGTTTGCGCCACCGGCACTGCCGGGATCAAATTGGCCAATCGCGGCTTTTGCACGTGTCACTCCGCATTCATCAAAGAGGGAGTCAACGAGCATGACGTCAGTACCCGGCGTTGGTTCGCCCGTCTCGACGTTAAAAATTTCCGCAATCCGTTGCATGTAGTTGTTCGTGAATTCCAGCCTCCCATCATTTCCACCGGTCCCAAGTAGTGGTGGGTACTTTGCGCCATCATCAGTGATGACGAAGGCGGCGTCGAGCCACTGTAGTGAAGCGTCTGGGAAGATGTTTCGACACATTCGCAACAACTGGAGTTTGGTGCTCCCATCCGGTTTTTCGCTCAATCTCAGTGCACTGTTGCACTCACGACACAACGAAATCAAGCGTCGGTAACTCGCGAAGCGATGGCTCATTCCGGCCGCGATCGCGTCAATTGCTGCCTTGTTGTCTTTGGGAAAAAAGCCTGAACCACCGTTCCAAGGTGCAACTAGCGGCGTCGGTGCATACTCCTTTAGGAAAAAACGTAGTAATTCGTCGCGACTCAGTGAGGAGCGGAGATGAAAGATGTCACGATCCCACCAAGCCGCACACTGCTCGTCGATCTGCGTAGCGACGATGCGAAAGACGCCGAGCGCCTTCAGGTAACCGGCAAGCGGCACGGGGCTGCAACCAGAAAGTTCTAGGGTGTGCGTAGCCATTCGTGTATTCCTCGGAAATCTGTGACAGGTTGTATTGGTGCTGCCATCGCAAACGTCTTGCGTGAAGCGGACAGTGAGTTGCGTTGACCACGCGTTTTCCGTATCATGCCCCTGCTCCAGCCTTGCTGGCTCGCCAGTCGGAAACTCGGAGCAGGGTTTCCAGGTATGCCAGCCGGAATGGCCCGTACTCGTCGCGCAATGCGAGCATCCGCGCTAGCCAACTCGGACCTTGCCGAGGAGATTCACCGAGACGCATTAAATCCAGAACGATCTTAAATTCTGAACTGGACTGGCCGTTGCCCAAATCGACAGCCGGCACTTCATCGCCCTCCCAGACTCCTCTTGCGAATTTCACATCAGAATCGGTCGGCCGAGGCTCGTTTGGCATGCTGCGGATACTCAGCCGCACTTTGCCATGGTGGGAGGCAATTAGATACGCCACAAGATTTTCCGTCGTCGTCTCGTCTGAATGACGGTTCTCCTGCAGCCACGCCAGAGCACTGACGAGTTCGTGGCGAAATCCGCGCCGAGACTGAGATCGCGGTAAGACAATTTCCCGTGACTCAGGTGCTTGGGGCGACGCTGTTATGTTGACGTGTTCGTTTGCGAGCAACGTATCGACGCGTGATTCGCCCGCGACGGAAGAGCGTTCCTTCGTTTGGCGGACGCTATTTGGATTGTCGAAAGCATCACTAACCCAGTTATCGGTCTCAGCATTGGTCGCCATTCGATAACGTGGCATGCCCCTCTCGCCCGATTTTGCCCAAAGCTGTTGCCCGCCTGGGTCAGCGTCTGTGACGGACGAAAAGTCTCGCATCGCTGTTTGAAAGGCTGGGTGTGCCTTCCCAACGTCGTGCCAACGGGCCGCTGTGACGAGAACATCCCAAGGAACCTGTTCATCAGCCGTTGTGATCGCCTCACGAAGATGCTCCACAGCGCCCACAAGATCGCGCAGGTGCTGCGTCAAGTTGACCGGATACCCTGCCCCTTCGATTTCATCGTCCTGGTTAGCCTCGAACGATGCTCGTGATTTGGGCGAGACTGGCTGGGGCTGGTGCTTAGCGTCTCCGGTCCAGCCAAGCCTCGCGTCATACCCACCGGAGGCTGTATGCAGCATCACCGTCATCCCCGGGCGAATATTCGACTTACCAACCGCCGTCCATTGCTGATCAAGTGGGTCCCAGCAGAAAGCGAGTTTTTGCTTTAGCTTGGCAAAAAAGTCTCGAGCAGCGCGGATCGAAACGGAACAAAGCTCATCACGTGCGGGAGCTGGGAAATCCTCGACTTTAACGCCAGAATCGATCTCCGGACGCGGCGGTTGGCGAGGGAACCGGACGAGGTCCCATTGACGCCAGTAAACCTGTAGGTCGGTATCGTTTGTGTCACGAATATAACGGGAGACATCCAGATCGTTCCCGCTGAGGTCGGGCGTCGTGTCGAATAGGTCCAGCAGATCCTTGCGACGCAGAATTTGAACGTTCGGTTGCGGCTGATCTAGCGATATATTGCTGAGCGACGCCGGGCCGACGTCATCCAACAGCTCCAATTGTTCGCGTGCCTGGTCGAGTGATCCCGCGTCGTACGGGAGAGTAAGCTTCGATTTTCCTCCGTCACTTGTGTCAATGTCGAGCCAATAAACCGCCGCGGGGGAATTATCGCCAACACCACAGACGCCACGACGATTGCAACGACCGAATCGCTGAACCATCGACGACCACGGTGCGAGTTCCGTAAACAAAGTGGTGGCCGATATGTCGACGCCAGCTTCGATTGCCTGAGTAGCGACAATAATCCGCCCTGGCCCGTCAGCAGCAATAGTCGCTTCGTCCAGCGCCACCGCCTGCGTCTTTCGGCGATCAGCGGGACGGAACCGCGAGTGAATCAACGAACAATCAGGCGAGCCATCTCTTTTTGCCAATGCCTTCTGCAGCGATGCGAACAGTTTTTGAGACCGGGGGACACTATTCACCACCACAAGCGTAAGTGTCCCTGGGCGGTGGTGTGCGATGACCTCTTCGGCCACCCCCGATTCGTACTGCGACTTGGACGTCGTCGGATCAAGGCTCGTCGCCGACTTCGCCAACGGCTTCTTTGCTTCGAGCAAGCGACGAACCCGATCATGTTTGCGATCATCAGCATTTAGGGACATTCCTGTGGACGCCGGATCGGGACGAGGGTGATCGACCGTCGCTAGCACATCAGTGTCCAATGTCGCGGACATCCACACGGTTGGGCACGAACCGAACACGTTCAGCTTGGCACGCAGTCCCGCCAGCTGACAGGATGTCTGCAATCCAACCCCCATCAACTGCGTTTCATCCAATACCCACAAGCAATCGTTATTCATTAAGGCAAAATGCATCGGCCAGCGGTATCGGCTCATCCCATATCCGCGGTTCAGCGCGCGCGACAGGAGCATATCCTGCGTGCCGATCAGAATCGCTTCACGTTCCGGAAACTCGTCCCATTCCGTCGCGTCTTCGCCGCCCATTAAGAGGTGCGCGGTCACGCGATTTTCTGCGAGCGATTTAGCGGTCTCCAGATTATTGATCCAGCCCTGACAGGAGTCTTGCGTCTGTTCGACAAGCGTTCGCATCGGCAGACAGATGACCAAGCGACGAGGCGTCGATCGCTGATGAATCTCCGAAAAGCAACGCCGCCAAAGCCAGCCCAGTATGCACGTTGCTGTTTTCCCAACTCCCGTTGGAACCGAGAGTAGTTCAGGCGGCGATTCCCGCTCAGCGAACCGCTGTTGGTAGGGATACGGCTCCAGACCGCCTGTCGCGATTTTGAAAAATTCTGGAAAGAGCATCGTCACGCAGTTCCTCGGATCAAAAGTGGTTCGACACTGTTATAGCAGTATCCCCTCGAGTGGTAGCGAGCCAGCTGTTCCCGCGGGCGGGGGCATTTGGGAGGCGGTAAAAATAACAGCACGTGTTGACACGCTTGGTCATAGGAGAGCACGTAAATGACTTTGCGTCAAAATCAACAGAATTGCCGTTGGCAAAACCTCTAACTTGACTCATGTGCGATGAGCCGGTAACTTACGGTGGCTCACGGGGGATGTCAACTATTTTATCTGAAACTTGGCAGCCGCCGAGCCAGCAGTGATTCCCTCGTGCAGAATGACGTCGCGACGGCGCTGATCGCCGTCAACTTCAACCATGAGTTGGGCCTCGGTGTTCGGCGCGATGTTAATCGCTTCACGTAGAACACAGATTCCGGGACCCACCTGGGCCAGGGGTAAGTGTTGCCCCTCCACCAGTAACCAGCCGCGAACCGTCGATGAGTGTCCAGTTATTCGGTCCATTAATTTATTATGCCCGTGCTTCGCAAATTGCTTGAACCAAATGCGCAACAATACGCCGCGTCAAAAGGCATAAAGCTCTCGCGTTTTCTCGGGGATGGCAACGACGGAGCCGTTTGGGAGTCTAGCCGCGATACCGCCGTAAAAGCTCTGGAGCGTTCGGCCTCTTACGAGCGCGAGCGGGAAGCTTACCTGCGTCTTGCCAACCAAGGGATTACGGACATTGCTGGCTTTGCTGTCCCGCTGTTGATCGATACCGATGATACCCTAAAGATCGTGGAAATGGCAATCGTCTTTCCTCCATGTGTGTTGGATTTCGCTAAGTCCTACGTGGACCATCCGCCTGAATTTTCTCCTGAAGTGATCGCGGAGTGGGAGGAGAGAACCGCAGAGCTCTTCGGCGATGACTGGCCGGTCGTTGAGACAATTCTCGCGTGGCTGCGTACATATGGCATCCACTACTTTGATGCTCGACCCGGCAATATTCGGTTTCGAAATAACGAATAGCAAACAACTTTCCGCATTCGTCCAAGCGCGGCCTTATTGAAGCGAGGTTTTGCCAACGGCGTTCCTCCATGTTTAGCGACCTTTCCGCGTTCATCCGAACGCGGCCTCATTGAAAGAAACTTCCGCGACCGACAGGGCGTGGCTTGATGATCAAAAACAATCGACCGACTAGCCAACGGGTTCATCGCGATCTGACGCCGGACGAGCGGCAAAGGGTCGAGATCGCTCGCGCCGAAACCGAGGCGGCCAAACAGACAATCCTTGCCGAAGGGCGACAACGCAAACGCGCATGGAAGATCGCCCGGAATGAGGTGCGACGCACCGTCGCGACGCTCAAGAGTGAACGAGAGCGACTCGGATTGTCCCTGGCCGACATCGAATCGCGGTCTGGACTCAAACGCTCGGCCCTCTCGCGCCTGGAGAACGATCCGGACGCGAACCCGACCTTGCTGACGCTACAGCGCTACGCGACGGCGATTGGAATGAAGGTCGCTACCTCGGTTGAACTGGAAGCCTGAAGTCGCGAAGCGACAGCATCTATCCTAATGATGCAAAAAATGGACCTTAAACAGGAGGCAACCGAGTAAACGGAGAAGCACGATCTCCGTTGTCTCTGCTATCTCCTGTTCCTTAACCCCTGCGGCGGTTTTTGTGGCAATTGGACTTTCCGATAGCTCGAGTCATGCCGTCGCTTCGCGACTCCCGGTTCGACGATTGAACGCGCACCCCGGACTCACGTCCGGGGCTTGAAAATCTCACCGCTTCGCGGTTCAACCGGACAGCCCCGACGTTTGTAGCGAAGTAAGGTGAGTTTATGAAAAAACGATAAACCGTGCATACTTCGCTACATATGGACCCCGGTCCGCCTACAGGTGCCGAACAACGGGCCTCCCAACTGCTAAACTGACCGTGTCGCTCGCCGACTAAAAAAATTGCTGTTTCTCAATTCGGTTGAACTACAGT
>JBBDHZ010000275.1:0-10243 GCA_040880645.1 Minisyncoccota bacterium | reverse complement strand
AGAGCCTTCTGTTGCATCATCGGCAACCGATGCCGAGTGCCGTCCACCACCGGAGTCGGCGTGATGAGACCATTGCAACAACATGCTCGAAAGACGCTCTTCAGGACGGCTATCAAAACCGTTCTGCGCCGGTGTCGCAAAACGGCACCAAAACGACTCATTTTGAATGCCGATTTGGTCTTCATGACGATTCAAAATCTCGCGATTGACGCGAGTCGAGCAGCGAGTTCATCGCCGCGGATTCAAAACACCGCGCAACCTCTTACCGCCCTCTCGCGTCGCCCCTCCTGACCGACCGCTTCTAGGGCCCAACATCACAGCTACCCGGTGGGGTGCTTTCGTCATCGAAAGGAGGCTCACTGATTATTTTTTTGTCGAGACATAGCGATTGCCGATCGGTGAAGGGGCATGGGCCGAGAATCATCTCGCTCCCACAAACCTACCCCCGACAACACCGAACACAAGGCCTGACCCCGGCGAAGCCCTTCCCCTGAACTATCGCAGTAGCGTAAGCAAGCAAGACTGCACCGTTTTTCGGGTGTTCCCTTCGGGGTTGGCTGACGAATTTGCTGGGAAGTTCCTATTCGGTTCGTGCGAAAAGTTTGCGACAATTTCCGGGAAAAGTCGACGCGTCATGGTTGCGAAACGGGGGCCCGGTTCCGTAGCCTGTAGAAGGCGGCCAGACCTTCGGTCTAGGATCCGCGGTCGCGGCATGAAGGTCAATCGCGAACGTATCACGCGAGGGGGGCGGCACGAATACCGGCTTCAACGTCTTACTGAAAACCGAGCGTTGCAATTGATTCGCACCCTGTCCGTATACGATTCCCTGTATTCCGGCTAGCCGCAGCATACAGGTCGTCCACAAGCTTTCGGCAGCAGCAGGTCACGCGGGGAGCCGCAAATGGTAAGCGTAAGTGCCAGGAGCAAGAGGGCTGCAGGGGAATGACGACGACATCGGCGGCCAGTATGATGGAGCGAGCCAGATCGGTGACCCGCGGTGGCCCATCGATCACCACCTCGTCGTTGTCGGCGATCAGCAGATCCATTTTCTTGTGGAGCGTCGCCTTGGGCATGCCGACGACCGAAAACAGCGGTTCATCACGGCAGTTGGACCAAGCCAAGGCACTTCCCTGCGGTTCAGCGTCAAACAGCAGCACGCGTCGAGAGAGCTCGGCGGCCGTGTGGATGGACAGCGTGGTCTTACCAACGCCACCCTTTTGGTTGAGAAAAGCGTAGATCATCAATCGCATTTCTGTGCACTCGTATGCACGATGTTACGACCTGACGGTATCACCTGCAGCGACGCCACGCGAGATTGCTAGACTAGATATCGACAGGTAAAATCTGATCGACCGGATTTGCCAACATGCTCTCGGTTGTTGTACCAGGTATCGCCACCTTGGAGGATGTGATCGGGTCGCTGATTGCTGACAGCGACAAACCTTCCACAACTAATTCTGTGTGGGGCGTTTTTTGAAGCGATACGGTCGCCCACCATTGATTGACCGTTAGCTCGTTCGATTGCCGCTGGTTACTAGCAGAGAACTGCCAGATGCACCCTACATCACGTTGTGGGTGTCTTGCAACATACTCGCGTTACGCTTCGAAAAGCCCAAAGAAAGCAATGAAAGACAACTCGCAGATCGCTCAGCTGCTCGTCTGCAACCATTGCCTACGATCGGATAGTCTGAGACGTTGCTCAAGACAATTCGCGAGCGGGTCGTGCGTGCTGTGTCAAAAGCCGGTTGCTCATGGCGTCGATGTTAACGAACGTACGGTCAAAGAGCGATTCCGAGGTCTCTTGCGATTGCACTTCCACGAATGGGAATACAACGGACACTTCGGCGGAGATGATATCGAGGCACTTCTTCAGCGGGGCAACCCGTTGATTGATCATCAAAACGCAAATGGAGCCGAAGAGGTGGCGCTCTGCGTGTTTGAAGATGGCTATGAATCGGACGAGATCGGAATCAGCTTGCACGGCGGGTACAGCGACAATATGCACCCGCACTTGTTGGTCGGCATTGCGAGCGAAACCCGAAGCTTAACATGTTTCATCGACTGGTGTCGCAAACGACTTAGGCAAGACAATCCGTTTGAAGTTGTTTCCGCAATTGGTCAACGGGTGTCGGCTCTTAAATCGCGCATCACAGTTGAAGCGAGCGATCTCGAATTATATCGAGCAAGGATTGGTTACAAGTATCGGAATCGAGCCATCGTTTCGCAAACCCAAGCGGACTCGATGATGGGTAACGAGGTCTTTCAGCCTTACGCTGACGCAGACATGGCGGCACCTCCACCGAACCTCGCTGGGCCGGGTCGCCTCAATCGTCCTTCGATCTCGTTCCTTTACGCCGCCACAAAGCGTGACACCGCCATCTGTGAGGTTCGTCCTCATCCGGGCGACCGCGTCTCGATCTGCCGTTTTCGACAAAGCGCCACGATCCTGAAGGTTGCTAGTTTTGCTAATTTGCAGATCGACAACTTCTGTTGTTCCGACAGCGACCTTGACGATTTTGAATTTCTTTACGAATTACGTCGCGAACTGATGACTCCAGTGTCACCCGCGTCAACCGGCGACTTTACGCTCACTCAAGCGATATCTGACGCCCTCCGCGAAGCAAACTTCGACGGGATCGCCTTTCCCAGTTCCGTAAGCGAGGGGGTGAACTACTGCTTTTTCAACCCAAAGCATTTTCAAAACATAGACGGATCGGCCGAACTCGTGCGAGTCGAAGCCGTCAACTACAAATACGAAGATGTCGAATTTGCTTTCGCCGACCTTCGAGATATCGACGTCTTCTGGCCGTATGATAGCGAATAGGTTGCCGATCGTTCCTTTTGGATCGAATCGATCAGATGCTGCCACCAGCGTCGAAGTTCGGGATCAGGTGAGCGAGTCATGACGGATACCTCCAGCGACATGGGTGCCCAGCTTCCTCGACGTCCCGCACATCGTGGCGGATTCGAAGTCGGGCTCGATGACACCGGATAATCGGCGGGGCTCTTTGCCCCAGTTGCCACCGAGTGGTTGACAGGCTCTCGGATGAGCGGCGAGATGAATTGCTGCGAGTCATCTAGGCTCCAGGATTCGTTGAGCATGCCGGGCCGTTCTCGTGGTCATCCGCGCCACGAGCAACGGGTTGGAACGGAACCGGTCCGACGGGAAGAAGCGGTTCGAGGCCTCGCAAAGACTGGAATGCAGGAAGACGACCGCCGCGTCGTTCATTGAATTCGCAAACAAAGGCCGGAGTATCTTGTTGGCGAACGTTCTAAGGCCGCGCTCGAGAGGGTCGAACGGATTCCAGCTGACTTCTCTTGAAGCTTTGTTGCTCGTAAAATGAGATCTGGTGTCCTCCATTTGACCCAAGCCCCCGTCGGCAATTTCTCAACCATCAAAAGCGTGCGACGTGAACATCGATTATTACAACCTGAGCGACACCCAATTTGAAGATCTCGTTATCGAGTTCTGCGTCGAGTTACTCGGGGGCGGTGTCCAAGGATTTGTCACTGGCAAAGATGGTGGTCGTGACGCTCGTTTCGAAGGAACGGCCAACTGCATTCCGAGCACGGCCAATCCGTGGAGCGGCAAAGTCGTAATTCAAGCGAAGCACACTGAGATACCGACAAGGTCGTTTTCGGAGAGCGATTTTTCGGGAACAACAAAGTCTTCGGTCCTGAGTAAGGAGTTATTGCGTGTACGCTCACTGCTGCAAAATGGCGAACTGGAGTTCTACATGCTATTTGCGAACCGCCGCCTCACCGGCATAACAGAGGCGGGAATTCGAAAAAGGATCGCCTCCGAGACTGGCTTAGCTGAAGGAAGTGTTCGAATGTACGACGTGAGCGAGTTAGGACGTCTGGAGAAGCGTTATCCCCAGTGTACCGAACGAGCAAACCTTAACCCAGCACGGGCTCCCGCCGATATTGATCCAACGGACTTGGCAAACGTTATCACGAAGCTTGCTGATTACAAGCAGCAACTGGACGAGCTAATGGAAAGCGAGGTTCCCCCGCCCAGTCGCAGGATTACGCCAGAGGAAAAAAATCAGAAAACGGGGCTTCAGAAGACCTATTTTAGTAAGCAGATCCGTCCAGCCATGGTCGATTTTCCGCCGATTCGTTCGTTTTTGGCGCATCCGGATAATCGTCCATTTCAGAAGCTCTACGACGAGACGGTCGACGAGCTGGAAGCAAAGCTCGACGCCTGGAATGAGCCAGACGTAACGTACGAGAGAGTGTTGGAGGTTTTGGTCTCTCGCTTGTTCTCCAGAGATTTTGATCTGCGCCAACACAGAAAGTTAACGCGCACTGTTATTTACTACATGTATTGCAATTGCGACATCGGAAAGGATGCTGAATGATTCGCCCAAGCAAACATGCGCACCCCGACAAGACCGTTGTCAGTTCCTCGACGATACTGTTGCAACGACTCAAGAAACGCAGGTCTGAATCGTTTGACGATTTGCGTCGGTTCCATTCGAAACGGGATGCGGACATAGACAGCCTTTTTCTGCCTGCAATCAATCTACTGTTTCTCTTGGGACTTGTCGTGTATCGCCGTCAAAACGATACATTCGAGTACGTTGGGCGGTAACGATGCGATTGAGTTCCCTTTATTCGAACAAACCCGACATCTTTGGCCCAATTCAGTTCCGCCCTGGGCTAAACGTGGTGCTGGGGGAAATCCGTCTGCCTGAAAACAAGAAGGCAAATGTGCATAACCTCGGCAAGACGACGTTGGCTCGGGTCATCGATTTTTGCCTTTGTCGAGGTGTCACACGTGACTTCTTTCTTATCAAGCATGGCGAACTGTTCAAAGAATTCGTTTTTTACATCGAGCTGCATACGATCGATGGAGACTATCTCACAATACGCAGGTCCATTGAATCTCCAACCAAGCTTTCAATTGCTAAGCATTCGGTGCCAAATCAGGATTTTTCCGGCGACCCGTTGATTAAGTGGGACCACGAAAACCTGGCATTCGATGTTGGAAAGCAACTGCTGGAAGGCTTGTTTGGGCTAGCTGCGGTCAAGCCGTGGGACTTTCGAAAACCCATCGGCTATGCGCTTCGTACTCAGAACGATTTTTCCGATGTATTTCAACTCGCCAAGCATCGGGGCAAGCATCGGGAGTGGAAGCCGTACGTCGCGCATATCTTGGGGTTCGACGCCCGGCTTGTCAAAAAAGGTTATGAACTCTCCGAGACAATCGATGAACTAAAGCGCACAATCGCCACTCTGCGACTGGAACTCGGGGCAAGCGAAATCGAGTTAGACCAGATTCGGGGGCTCATTGAGCTCACCAGCAAGGAAGTTGCGGATCTCGAATCAGCAGTCAAGAGATTCGATTTCGAATTGCAGGATGCTTCGATAAACACGATATTAGTCAATGAATTGGACGAGACCATTGCCAGTCTGAATGGTCGACGGTATCTGCTGTCACGAACGCGTAAACGGTTACTCGACTCGTTGCAAGCGCAGCAGATTCAGTTCCGCCCAGATATCGCCGAGAAACTATTTGAAGAAGCCGGGGTGCTTTTTCCGAACCAAATCACAAAAGAATTTTCCGACCTGATCCGGTTTAACAAAGAGATTTCGGAGGAGCGAATTCAGTACCTCAAAGAGGAGCTTGAGGAAATCAACATCGAGCTAAAGAGGATCGCTGAAAAGCTCGAGGCGGTCAACAAGAAGCGACAAGCGGAGCTGGCATTCCTGAGTGATACCGAAACGTTCTCGAAGTACCGCGACCTGAACGAACGCTTGGTCGGCACAAAGAACGAACTAGCGACCTTGGAGCGACAACGCGATGCGCTTCTTGGAATTGGTGAGCACGAAAAACAGCTTCGGCGAATTGTACGAGAACGCGAAGACCAGCTTGAGGCTCTGCAGTCGGATTTGGATGCGTGCAGCGGAAGCAACGAAAGCCGATACTCTCACATCCGCGCGGCTCTAGCGGACCTTAGTGAACAGTGTATCGGCCATAAAGCCCTGCTTACCAGTCGGGTCAATAAGGAAGGTAATCTGGAGTTTCACGCTGAATATCTCGACACGCTTGACCGGCCTACCAGCGAAGACGAAGGCAAGAGCTTCAGGCAAGTGTTGTGCGCGGCATACGACTTAGCAGTCGCCCGGGTTTTGCTGCCTGAGGACTTCATCCGTTTCGTGTACCACGATGGGCTGCTTGAGGGACTGGACGATCGCATTAAACTCAACGTCATTTCAGTGCTGAGAAACTTGGCGGACCTCGGGATTCAGCAAATCCTTACTGTGATCGACTCGGACTTGCCGCTGACCCTAGACGGCGAAAAGTTTGCATTCGACGATGAAGAAATTGTATTGCATTTGCATGACCAAGGCCCGCAGGGGCGGTTGTTCCGCATGGCAACATGGTAGTTAAGACGACGAGCTTTGCCTCACCGCAATCCTTGAAGTGGCACAACGATTAAGACGTCAAGGTCAGCTTGCCGCCGCAGAGTAGCTGGTGCGAGCTGATACCACCGAACGCGTCGCGCAATGCAATTTCCAGCATGGCGAAACGGCCTTGGATGATCGGCGGTCAGACGGTATCGAAATCCCGGCGTCACCGGATATGGGCTATTCGCGGGGACTCCTAGACTACGTCATGTCGCAGCAAGAAAGCGGCGAAAACCAGCGAGTACCGAAATAAGAAGCAAGAGCACGCATTGGCGCTAACCTGCCACGAGAGCTATGCGTGATAGTCCGCCCCGACGCGGCACTGCAGAGCGTCGTGGGCGGGCTTTTCCCCTCCTCCACGTGCATGGCGGCACCGAGGCCAGTTGCTGACAACGTGAGCCTCACGCTGACGAACAAAGTTGCGCCATGGACAGGGCGCAAGCAAGGTTCACTGGTGCGAGATGCCGAGCAACTTGAAATTACTGCAAACGTCTTGATTAGTCTCCACCCACCAGCCCGTGAAATTCCGAAGACAGTGCCTCCTTCTCCCAACGGATAACCCCGACACAAGTACGGAACTGATCCTCAATGCCTTCGGTTCGGATCTCAATCGACAGCCGCTTAGCCAACTCTTCCGAGATGTCAGTGCCGCACAGTCGCAGTGCCGTTCGCATTACATACCAACGATTATGCGATGCACCAAGTTGCACCAACGCCGCAAAAGCCATTGCTTTGTCGGCACTCGTCCCATTTTCAAAAATTGCTCGCAGGCGAGAGCAAATGTTGTCGGCGAAGCCAAATGAAAAAGCAGTGTCGCGAACCCATTCGCAGTATCGTTCGATGATGGCTTCTGAAAGACCATCCTGCCTAGCAGCGATAATCGCGAAGGCTGAAGCCGGGATACGAGTCAGGAAGGGCGTAGACAAAGAGCCAACCCATCCACTATGGATGTCGGTTCTGGCATCTTGGTCTAGATGCATAAAAAAGCGGAGAAACGATTCAAACGTGTCATCCTCCCACGATTCGATTGTCTCTATTTTATCCAGCCACTCCTCTGCTTGCTCGTCTTCGACCGCAAAATGACCGCCAGCCTCGACAAGAGCCTCCAGCACCAGATCTCGAAGCACTTCAATCGGTGGACGCTTTCTTGGGATTGCATCAGTACACTTTTCGATAATCATCCCGATTTTCCCGTCCGCCGAATGCTTGGCGTAGGGGGTCCGTGTGTTACCTGAAACCAGGTCATGCAAGACGCAGCCGAAAGAATAGATATCTGAAGGTGGCTGGACTTTATGAAACTCCTTTTGTTGCTCCGGCGAACAGTACAGCTCGGTAAGAATCGTAGTGTACTCTGTGAGAGTCATGGTCTGCCCACTGGGTGGTAAGACAGCGCCAAAGTCCGTTAGCTTCCAGTGCCCATTGTGAAGGAGAATGTTCTTAGGGTTTAGGTCGCGATGAACGAATCCCAGCTCGTGCATGTACTGAAGCCCGTTCATGATGTCGGCGACAGCTTCGATAGTTATGGATCCTGACTGCCTGTCTTCCTGAATTTGCTCTGCATAGGTCTTCTCAGCGAGGGGCATTACAAACCAGGGAGACTCTGACTCTAACTCCGAGTCAAGGACCGGCATTATCTCTGGCCCACTTAATTGCTTTTGTGTCGCCACCTCACGTCTAAACCGCTTCCTAAGTCTTTCAATAACCTGTTGTCGCTCATCTGGGCGATGCGGCAGGTTGTGCGGCGCGGGCGAGAAACGCTTTAGAGCGAGTCGCTCACCGGAGTCAGCCTCAACCTCAAATACTTTGCCGAAACCACCTTGTCCAAGTTGGCGAATCTCTTTGTAATTCATGCCTCGGTGAACCTTTGCTAGAAACGCATTTGGTCAGAGTGTTGTTGTCGAGCCACAAATTTTAAGTGCCGAATACTCTGCTCGCAACATAGCGATTGGATCCAAAGGTCAAGCAGGAGTAATCAACAGCGCGTTGTGCATGCCGTCTGCGGCGAGGACCAGCACGCGTTGCCCCATCTCCGAGGTCGAGATCGTATTGGTCGAGTGCAGCGAAGAGTTCATCGATACGGCTGGGGAGCGGTTGGATGTCGGCGGCTCCCAGCGGGGTGAACCCAGGATCGGCATCGAAGAAGTGATCGTGGGCGGGTTAGACTAATCGCCGTTACCCGAATACTCCGGTTCACCAAGGACGCCGCGACAATTCCTCGCCATCCATCAGGCGAATATCGTGAGTTTCAGCTTCATTACTCCTCTCCTCATTTGGCCGCCGATAGCCGATCACACGTGCAAAAGCGGTTAATTAGCCGAATACTCGTTCGATCGCAGCTTGCTTCACATTGGGGAACAGGTGTCGATATCGGCGTCTCATTTCTTCGGTAGTATGTCCCGCAAACTCGTCGATGATTCTCTGGTCGATACCCGCACATGCCAAATTGCTAATAAAGCTGTGTCGAAGGCAATGCCATCCCTTCAGCCTCTTCCACTTCCCGCCATCGACAGTAGTCCGAAAGGCATTTTGGGCCTGATTAACGCTTATCGATGAAATCTGCTTGCGGGAATAGGGGCTTTGCTTCACGAACGTCCAAGGACCGCCGGGATGTTGCGCTAGCCATTTTCGCATTATTTCTGTCAATTTGGGCGATAGGGGAACCCGTCGCGTCGACCGTTTTCCCTTGACGCGTTTTCGCTCGCGAATCGCAACAAAGCGTCCCTCGAGGTCGAAATCGGTTCGTTCCGATCGAAGTAATTCGCTTCGGCGGGCGCCGGTGTACGCAGACATCGCGAAACACGGGTAGATAAACGGATCAGCCGCAGTGCAGCGAACGAAGTCGAGAAGGTCGTCAATCTCGGATGAGCGAAGATAAAGACAGTCCCAAAGCATGTCTTCTTCGCTGGATGTGAACGAGCCCTGCTCGATCTGACGCTCAATTTCTGCCCAAGTCTGAAAGGGAGGCTTTTCGTCGGTCTTTGGCCAGCGGATGTTGCCGTTTGGAAACGGACGCTCGACTAGCGGAACGGACATGGCCCATCGCCACATCGCGCCAAGGGTCCGGATCTCTTTGCGGATAGTCGTGGCTGATACCGTCGTGCGGTTTTGCTTGCCGAGCGGCTTGGATTTGTCGGCGATGAACTTCGTGGGCTCGCATGCCCGCGTGTTCACGTAGCCCTGGAGCCTTTGGCTGGTAATGCTTGCTAGGGTAAGGTTCGGGCCAAGCACCCGTAGGAGGTGTCGCTCGTGGATCCGCATCGTCTTGAGCGTCGACTCTTCGATACTGGCGGGAGGTATCGACTCGAAAAAGTGGTCGCACAGCGATTGCAGGGTAGGGGCCTTTTGCACCGCCTCGCGGGGCTCCGGTTCGACGAGCTTGGTCGCATCGCCGTCCGCCATGATGAAGTCTGCAGCCGCGACCGATTCTGGGACCGAGAGCCGCCCTCGCTTGATCAGCTCGACGGTTTCCTGGATTTCGTCCCGGCGAGTTTCCGCCTTGGATCGCGACTTCGTCTGCAGAGATCGCTTAAAACGCCGGCCGGCAAACCGAAAAGTGACGTGGAACGTGCCGGTGGGCTCTTGTTGTAGTGACGCCATGGTAGGGCTCCCGTGGGTGGCCAGAACTTCTGAGCCTAGAGAACGCCTCTGGCTCAAACCAGCGACGTAAACCCAACGAAAAGCCAATGTTGTCACTTGTTGTGTCACTTGTTTGCTGTGACACGCGGAAGCAAGGGAGACCGTAGCTAGGCCGAAACCCTTGTTTTTGCAGTCAATGGGGCTGACAGGAATCGAACCTGCACTTCCGAAGAAACTAGATCCTAAATCT
>JBBDHZ010000274.1:0-10327 GCA_040880645.1 Minisyncoccota bacterium | reverse complement strand
GATCGTCTGGACCACGATCATCTGGATGATGATCGCCATCTGGCCGCACTACCGATGGGTGGCCGTGGCACAGGTGCCGTACTTCGTGTGGGTTTCGATTGCGACCGTGCTGCAACTCAGCATGACGTGGAAGAATTGGGGACCATGAAAAACGATTCCTCAATCCGCTTGGGCCTTTGCTGCATATTCCACGACCAGCCAATCAAGTTCCGCAACACAACGGTCAAAGCCATCAGCAGCATGGACCGTGATGCTGCCTTGGCGAAGTTGTCCGGGCTGTGCATCGCCAACGCTGAAGCACTTCTGGCATCGCTTCAGTTCTGTACGGACAACGGCATCGGCTGTTTTCGCATCAACAGCCAAATCTTGCCGGTGAAGACGCACACCGAATGCGGCTACGACGTGACCGACCTGCCGGACGGCGATGAGATCGTTCAGCGGTTTAAGGCGTGCGGTGAATACGCCCGCGACAATAACCTGCGAACGTGCTTTCATCCCGATCAGTTTGTCGTGCTGAACTCTCCTCGACCCGAAGTCGTTGACCGTTCCATCGCTGAACTTGAATATCAGGCCGAAGTTGCCGAGTGGGTTGGTGCCGATGTCGTGAATATCCACGGTGGCGGGGCCTATGGTGACAAAACAGATGCTCTGGCTCGGTTTGCCCACAACCTGAGCCGCCTGTCAGAGCGGGCCAGAAGCCGACTCACCGTTGAGAACGATGACACGACCTACACACCATCCGACCTGCTGCCTCTGTGCCGAGCGGAAGGTATCCCGTTGGTCTACGACGTTCACCACCACCGTTGCAATCAGGATGATCTTTCGGTCGAGGAAGCCACCGAAGCTGCGATCTCGACATGGAATCGGCAGCCGATGTTTCATCTTTCCAGTCCGATTGAAGGCTGGAAAGGACCAAAGCCGCAACGTCATCACGACTTCATCGACGTGCAGGACTTTCCCGATTGCTGGCGTGGATTGTCACTGACTGTCGAGGTCGAAGCCAAAGCCAAGGAAGTCGCGGTTCTGAAGTTGAAGAAGCAACTGGCCGAACAATGGTTCGTCTACATCCTTCGATGTGCTGACGGCTCCCTCTACACAGGCATCACGAACGATCTGGATCGGCGGATTGAACAGCACAACGCAGGCACGGCATCACGCTACACACGCAGCCGATTGCCAGTCACGCTGGAATATCAGGAAGAAGCGAGAACCAAGGGTGCCGCGTTGAAGCGAGAGTTGGCGATCAAGGCTCTGTCGCGGAAGGCCAAGGAGAAACTGAAGTCAGCGTTGATTGAAGTTGGCACGGATCACCGGCGGGCCGATCCTGAACCGTTGGCGAAGATGCTTGCGGCGTGTGAGGCGGCGGTCACACCAACAGAGGAATAGATCATGAATCAAAAGACTGTCCGCAAGCTGGAAGAGAAACTCGAAGAAGCCATTGGCGAGGTCATTGCCGGAATGGGCCTGAAGAAGTCCGTGCAGCGTCACCGTTGGGGTTTCACTTCCGTTTCCCAATCGCGAAGTAACTCTTTGAGTCGCGAGGTTTCGGCGGGCTTTTCGTCGAGCCGGTCGTGTTGCTCGCCCAGATCGCCGGCCAAGTTGAATAGCCACTCGTCGGACTGAGCGTCTTCGGTCTGGCGCACGTACTTCCAGTCACCGTCGCGCACCGCCCACCAGGTCCGCTCGCCGCGCCGGCCGCGCCAAAAAAGAGTCCGTGAGAAGTCGTCTCGTTGCTCAACCACGTGATCGATGATGTCGTAACCGTCCAGTCTTTCCGAAGATACCTTGGCGCCGCCCAACTCCAAAAAGGAACGAGTCAAATCGAAGGTGGCCGACACTTGATTGCACTCGGCGCCGGCAGCGATTTGTCCCGGCCAGCGGATGATCAGCGGCACACGGATTCCGCCTTCGAACGTCGTGCTCTTGGCGCCGCGCAGCGGGCCCATGTGGGCGGCGCCGGCAAAACCGCCGTTGTCTGAGACAAACACCACCAGGGTATCGTCCGCCAGTCGCTGCTTGTCGAGCGCTGCCAGCAGCCGGCCGACTTCGCTGTCCAGATCTTCCAGCATTGCCACGTAGGCGTCGGCGTCGGGCGTGGTCCAGTTATCTTCGTTGACGACTTTTTCGCTGTCGCCCGGCCCCTGGAAGGGAAAGTGAGGACATTCATGGGAAACGAACAGAAAGAAGGGTTCGTCCCGGTGGCGCTCGATAAAATCGATCGAGGCGTCCGTGATCAAATGGGTCATATAACCCTCGGCCGTCGCCTGCTTGCGGCCACGGTAGAGCACGTGCAGGTCACTGGTCTCACGGTGATTGAAATAATGCACGTTGCCACCCAGGTAGCCGAAGAACTCATCCCAGCGGTGCTCGAGCGGGTTGAATTTCGCCTCATAACCCAGGTGCCACTTGCCGAAGATGCCGCACGTGTAGCCGGCGTCTTTCAAGGCTGAGGGGATCACGGTCGGTTCGGCCGGTAGTCCCAGATCGCCGTTCTCCGCCAGGCGGATCGCGTCGTCGTAGCGGCCGACGTTTCCGGTGCCGATTGCGCACTCCAGTCCGCCGACCCGCTGCTGGTAGCGGCCCGTCAACAACGCCGTGCGCGTGGGGCTGCATTCCGGCCCGTTGGCGTAGTGTTGCGTGAATCGCACTCCCTGCTTTGCCAAGTCGTCGATGTGCGGCGTTTTGGCAACTGGATGCCCGTAGCAACCCAGATCGCCGTACCCCATGTCGTCGGCGACGGTCAACACGATGTTCGGCCGCTGGGCCGCATGGGCGGATGATGCAATCAAAATCCAAACGGTGGCCACGAAACAAAAGCAAAGTACGCCGGGCAACGAATGAAGTGGCGCAGCAGAGGAGAATCTACGGTGTGACATAGTGAGAATCATCATGGTTTTGGAATCGGCTCCTGTTCAAAGTCGGTTTCGTTGACCCAGCCGGCGTTGACCTTTTCGCCACGCTTGAACTTCTCGTAGAACCCGTCGCCTCGGGTCGGTTTGTATTCGTCGAACACGTCGCCGTGGCCGAACATGCGCGGATCATTCTGTGCTTTCAGTTCCGTTTCCATCCGCTGCCGCAATTCCGCAATCCGCTCGCGGTGAGCGGGTTCGTCGGCAAGATTGATGGCGCAGTCGGCATCGGTGCGCAGGTCGTACAGTTCGTCTGCCGGGCGAAGGCCGAAGTTAAGCTGCCAAAATCGATCGGCTCGATTCTGCCGTCCCAACTCCAGGATCAGCGTCTTTGTCGGGCTGCCGTCGGTATCGAGGTAGCCGGTTTCCGGATTGCCGGCGGGCCAGCGGGACGGCTCGTAGTTTCGCAAATACAGAAACTCGTCGGTGACGATGCCGCGAATGGGATAGCCCCAATTGTGCGGACGGCCTACGTCCGTCCGTTCCTTGCCGATCAGCACGTGATCGCGCTCCGGCAAGATCCGCCCCGATTGATCGCTTTCCAGAAGCGGCCGCCAACTCTGGCCCGTGATGGGCAGCATGCCGCTGTCCGCGTGCGAGATGCCGGCATAGTCGAGAATGGTGGCGGCCAGATCGGTGAAATCGACGAAGTCCGTGATCTTACGACCAGGGTGCTTGATCCCGGCGGGCCAGTACACGGCGAGCGGAATATGATTTGAGTCGTGATACGCATAACCCTTGACGCGCGGGAAGGGCATGCCGTGGTCGCTGGTGACGATGATCAGCGTGTTCTTCAGCAGGCCGCGTTCGTTCAACTCGTCGACCATCCGGCCGAGGTGACTGTCCACGTGTTCGACTTCCAGCGCATAGTCGAGCATATCATGCCGCACGATCTCGTGATCGGGCCAATAGGCGGGCACGCGATCGATGTCGTCGAGCTGTTTGCCCCCTTTGTGTACGCCGGACTGGTACTCATAACCCCGATGCGGCTCGGTGGCGCCATACCAGAAGCACCACGGAGCACCGTCGGGCGCGGCATCGAGAAAGTCGGCAAAATTCGCCGCATAGTCGTTGTTCGACATGCCGCTGGCAGGCGGTTTCGCCTTCTGCCGATTGAACGGCTGGCCGGTGATCACTCGCGGCTTGCCCTCTGCGTCGTTCGCGATGCCGGGGCCCCAGCCTTTACCGGTGATGCCCATGTGCCAGCCACGTCCCATCAGCACCTCGGGCCAGCTCTTGAGTTTGGCGGGAAAGTAGGCCATGTGATTCCCGGCCTCTTCGTTCTGCCACAGGTGCCGCCCGGTCAGCAGGATCGCCCGCGACGGCGCGCATTTGGCCATGGGGGTGTAAGCGTTTCTGAACAGCAAGCCTTCTCGGGCCAGCCGATCAAAGTTCGGCGTCTTGACCCACGTCGTGCCATAGGCCCCGGCATGCAGGCTCCAGTCGTCAGCAATCGCGAACAGAATATTCGGCCTGACGGCATCCGCGGCCGCAGCGGAGCGATAGCCGGAAAGAAACAGACAACACACCAGCAGTAACGTTGCGGCACGGACAAATCGGTTGGTGTTCAGCATGGTAATCACGGCGAAGCATAGCTCCTCTAATTGCTGCGTGACAAATTCATAAACCGCGGTTCAGCTTGTGGCCAAATAGTCGATCACTCGCAATCCGGATACTCGTCGAAATTCGTTTGCATTGGTGGTCAGCAAGTCGTAGTCATAAGTGATAGCGGTCGCAGCAATCCAGTTATCGTGCGGTCCAATCGTATTTCCAGTTTGACTAAGCTCTGAAACGAGGCGAGCGTGAACCTCGGCGATGCGGGAATCTACAGGCAATACGGCAACGTTTGTCATGATAGCACGAACGAAACGCAGCCGTTTCTCGCGACGATCGGCCGTATCCGCTCGATGCACACCAACCATCAATTCGGATTGCGTGATGACGCTGATGGCTGGTTCACCGAAGCCTGACCAGTTGCCAAGATCGACACGACCACCATCGCGTTCCCAGCGAATGAAGACACCCGTGTCAATCAAGATTCCCATGGGTCATCCAGTTCCCCTAGCGATTGACGGATTGAGAGAACATCCTTCGCATACGCCTCAGCGTCCTCACCCAATCCTGTGCCTGCACGCAAGGCACGATCCAGATCTGCCATCGAATGCGACTTATCGATCGGCACGATCCTGGCCAGAGGAACTTGCCCTTCTGACAATTCTACCGAGACATGGTTGCGCGCAACCTGTTGCACAATCTCGAGCAGATTGATACTGGCATTCGAGATTTCAATTTTTTCCATGACCGGCTCCTGTCGGCTATTTTAGCCAAGAAAAAGAGGCAGGGGAACTCGTACAAACTTCGGGCGTTCCAAGGCGGATCGGAAGCATCACGACTTCCGCGACGAATAATGCTGCCAAAGCGAGACAAACGACTCCTGTGATTATCAACTTGGTCCGCCGGTTGCTCATCGTTTCAGTTCTCGTGGGGAACTTTGTCTGCCGACACGGTAAGACCGAAATGCAGTTTCCAATCCAAGGTCCGGCCAACCATCGCCAGCCAGCGGGTTTGCTGGTCTTCATCGAGCAAAGCAAGAGCACGCTGCAGTCCGGCGTGCCGGTTGGCGATCAGATCGGCGAGGCTCGTCGGCTTGCCCTGTGCAGCTCGCCAATCGTCACGGAATGCCCGGATTCGATTTCGTTGGTCGTCTGTGAGCTTCAACGGCGCTAGTTGCGGCGCGTCCGACAGCAAAGCTCCGGGGCCGTGAAGCCACGTTTGCTGTTGCAGATAGATTTGATCGAACCGCTCGCGCTGTTGGTTGCTGAGTAGTTCGCGCTCGCGAGCCTGAAACTGCTTCACTTCCGCGTCTGACTTGCCCGCTTCCCCTTGTTCGGCGTGTCGCAGCATTCGCAGCAGCGACTCAGCTTTTCGACGAGCGCGATCCGTGCGTTGTTTTTCCGATAACTTGAGTTCTTCCCGCAGCCACGGCGCATGCAGCAAAGAGACGAACGGCGAATAAAACTTGATGAATCGCTGTAGCTTCGTCAGGTCGGCTCGCTGCGGTTCCGTGAGCGTTTCGCGGAGCTGTTCCGCGTATTTGTCGACAAGATCTTGTAACGTGACGTCGCCGGCTCTCGCGGTGGCATCGTCCTGCAACTGTTTCACGAGCTTCTCGATCCGCAGTCGTTGCTCGTCACTCAGTTTAAGGTGAGTTTGATACGGTCGAAGTCCCAAGATCACGACCGGATAATCGGACGGTAAAGCCTCCAATTGAATTCTTGGCGTGTCCGACGGTGGCTGACAGGAAGCCAGCAAGATGAGGAGGTAAGCACAACTATCCGAAAGCGCTATCATGCAAATTGCCTTTTCGCGTTCGAGACTGCAAAGGATCCACCAAGACCGCGGCGATTAAAACCAAAATGACAAACGGGGACGCTATCCTCATCTGATTCATTCGTCGTCTTTGCTCATCTTGTCATCCGATGGTTCGTTGGCTCGACCGTCGAACAACGGGCGAAGCTTGGGATCGTACTCTGAATTGTTGTTGAGCGCGTCAGTCCAGTCAAGTTGACGCAGGAACGGCATTGTTCGCCATTTCGCGTTTCGAAGCGCGCCTTGGGCCACGAGCGCGCATGCCATGGGCCGCAACGTCGAAACCGTCGGCCGCGGAACGGACTTCGACGTCCTGTGCGTTTATCAGTGTCGACCTTTCCATCGTTTTCGGTGTCGACGCCGTCACGAACGACTTGCCGTGCGATTGAGCGCCGCAAAGTCGCGTCGGTAATCGGCGTCGCGGAAACGGTAGTTGACCTCGTTTGCAGCCGGTCCGCACGATCGACAAGGGTTCACTCGAACTGCACCGTCACCCGATCGATCGCGGGCGTCGACTTGTTCTCCGTCGTGTCGGTCAGCTTGAATTCGAACGCGAAGCCGAAGCCGGCCGGCAACTCGGAAAGATCGATCGCGGCCGGCGTCTTGTCGATCTGCTTCGCGAAGCCTTTTCGTTGGGCGTAGGTTTCCTTCACCTCGGTCCACTCCGTCCATGTGTCGACCTTTCCATCGTTGTCGGTGTCCACGCCGGCGCGGGCGACGACCTGCTCGACCCACGGCCCGTCGCTCACCCAGTCCGTCGGCTGCTGCGTTGCCAGGTAGAACCTTCCCTCGGCGAAACAGACGTCCGGGTCCGGATGACCGCTGCCAATCGTGTCGCACTTTTTGAACGGCTTGTCGATGCTTTCGCTCGTGAACCACACGCACGCCATTTGGTGACCGCCCACCGGGTCGTAGTCGCCGAACAGGTAGTACCGCCCGCCGATCGCGATCGGCGCCCAGTCGCCATACGCTTCCTGCTCCGGTTCGTGAACATTGTACTTGGCGATGTTGGTCTTCCACTTCGGATGCTGCAACCAGTGCGGATGCTTGTACGTGGCGACTTTGCCTGTGTCTTTCGTGCGGTGGTCCACGGCGGGGGCGAGGAACTTCCAATTCTTTACGCCGTCTTCGCTCACCGCGTGACCGGCCAGCGGGGAGTCCCACGACCGCCGGCTCGCGTTGATCGGGCTCCAGTCCTCGAAGATCACGTGGAACTTCCCGTCAAGATCGCGGATGAACCCGGCGTCGGACCCGTCCGACGGGTCGGGCACGGCGAGTCCCATGTTCTTCCCCGGCTCGCCGTCGGTCAGGTCGTCATCGACGTAAACGTGCGGGTCCTGGTCGTTGGGATAGTCGTAGTAAATGTAGGTTTTGCCGTCGGCATACTCGGCGGAGGTAACCCAGCGGGAGAACGCCTTGGTGACTGGGCCGTGATGCACCCAGTGAACCATGTCGCGGCTCTGCCAGGCGTGATATCCGCCGCGCCCCGGCTTCAACCCGCCCGGCGCGTCGTACTGATTGGCAAACGGGGTCGTCTTGAGCGGCATGTCGAATCCGTCGAGCGTGGCGTCCTCCGCCTTAAAGTCCTTCCGCCGGTTCACCCCGCCAAACATCCCGAACATCCAATAGTTACCGGGGGCGATGCTCAGCAGCACCGGCGCGTCCTGCAGGTTCACCGGTCCGAGGTTCTCAATCGGCTGCCAGTTCTGCCAAACGGGATCGGGCTCGAACACGATCGATTTCACCGACCGCCTCTTGTCGAAGCGTTGCAGCTTGCTGCGGAACGTCGCGGCTGCTCGCTCCGGCTTCGCGATCCCGTCCTGAATCGTCATTTCTATCGCTTCACCGCTCGCCGCCGACCAATCGGCCTGCGTATCGATTCGCCACTCCTCGGCCGGCGCGAGTGGGGACGATAACAACACGGCGATGGCGACAATAATGCGATGAATCATGATGGGCATCTCCGGGTGAAGGGTGAAGAGTGAAGAGGTGGTGTCGTTTTGAGAAACTCTCACGGTTACCTCTCACGCGTCCCGCTACGGCACATTCGTCGACTTTTGTTTTGGTTTTTTAGCGCTCTGTTTGCCAGCTAGTGGAAAATCCGCTGACTCCACACGCGCATCGCGCATCGCTTGATCCAGTCGTGCGACAGTGTCGGGGTGTGCATCGGCGACGTCTTTCGTTTCACCCACGTCCTCGCGCAGATTGTACAACTGCAACGGAGCAGTCTGACGGGGGCGATAGCCTTTCCAGTCACCGATGCGAATCGCCTGCTGCGGAGCGGCTTCCCAATAGAACAGTTTGCGATCGGCCTGCCGGTCTTTTCGCCCCAATAGTGTCGGCAGAATCGAGACGCCATCGAGACCGTCAGGGCATTTTACTTCGATGGCTTCCGCGAATGTGGGAAACATGTCGGCGAAGTCGGAGACGCGATCGCTTGTCGAACCGGCAACGATCTTATCTGGCCAACGAGCGATGAAAGGCACGCGAATGCCCCCTTCGTACAACGAAAACTTCAGTCCGCGGAGCGGCCCGGCGCTGTTGAAGAAGGCCGGGTCTTGTCCGCCCGCGGTAATCGGTCCGTTGTCGCTGGTGAAGATCACCAGCGTGTTGTCCGACAACTTCAACTCGTCGAGCAGATCCAGGATGCGGCCGACGTCGCGGTCCATGCGTGAGATCATCGCCGCGCGAACCGCGCGAGGCTTGTCCTGCGGGCAATACGTCTTCGAACCAGGAAAGGCCTTCGGTTCCGGCCACTTTCCGAGATATTCCGCCAGCGAATCGTCCGGGACGGTGACTTCGGCATGAGGAATCGTAAACGCTGCATAGAAGAAGAACGGCTCGGCTTGATGTCGACGGATAAAGTCCAGCGCTTGCTCGGCGAACAAATCGTGTGAATAAACGGTGCGTTGGCCATCCTGGTTGCCGCCGATTTCCACTCGCCGGCCGTCGCGCCACAGGAAGTCCGGGTAATACGTATGAGCGTGCGTCTGATCCAGGTATCCGAAGAACTCGTCCATGCCTTTGCGCCACGGAGCCCCGGCGGTATCCGCGTCGCCCAGCGCCCATTTGCCGACGCCGCCCGTGGCGTACCCGGCCTGTTGAAACATTTGCGATAGCGTGAAGTCTTCCGGGTGCAGCGGCCGTTTGGAGTTCGCCCTGATCCGCGCGTGGCCGGTATGCTTTCCCGTGAACAGCACGCAGCGCGAAGGATGGCAAGATGCCGCGCCCGCGTAATGCTGCGTGAACCGCATCCCCTCAGCGGCCATCCGGTCGAGACGCGGCGTGCGAATCAACTTCTGACCGTACGATCCAAGATCGCCGTACCCCAGGTCGTCCGCCAAAATGTAGACGACATTCGGTCCGGCTCCTCTGTTTTGCTCGGCGGCACTCGCGCTCTCGACTGTGGAAACGCAGACCAGCAAGGCCAGCGACATAATGAACCTGAGTAACATCTCGTATACCTTTGTACTACGCAGCACTCAAAATCGGTAGCCACAAGCGAATACAATATTCCTGCCACACATGTTCCTGTCTTATCATTGGCAGGAAGATGGGTGGCAGGAAAATGAAGAGGAATGCGCGATGCCGATTCATGTCGTCCGCCGTCACGAAGTCGATACGGGGACAAGCGATTGTACCACGCAGCACTCAAACTCGGTAGCCACCAGCGAATACAATATTCCTGCCACACATGTTTCTGTCTTATCATTGGCAGGAAGATGGGTGGCAGGAAAATGACGAAGGAAGATGAAGGGGAATGCGCGATGCCGATTCATGTGGACTCGACGTTGACAACGATGTCCGAAGATTTGTTTCGGGAAATAGCGTACGAGGTGACGGGCGTGGTCTTTCGGATTCACAATCGGTACGGGAGCCTTTTTGCGGAGAAGGTTTACAAGTATGAAATCGCCGACGAATGCCGCAAGCTGGGATTGGATCGTGTCGAAGTTGAGGTAAAGATTGAAGTCACGCTGGACGACTTCCAGAAGCCGTACTTTATTGACGTGTTGATTGGCGGCGGGGCGTTGTTCGAATTGAAGGTGGTC
>JBBDHZ010000273.1:0-10341 GCA_040880645.1 Minisyncoccota bacterium | reverse complement strand
GCCCCGGTTTCATCCGTGAGAGGGATGTGTCCTAGCCGCTAGACGATAGGGTCAAGGTAAGAAAAAATATAGCACACAACACCCGCCACATCAACACACTCTTTTTGCCCGTTCTTCTTTATCGTCTTCTCCTACCGAAAACGCGCCGGCGGCCGGAACCTGATCTATTCCCATTCTTTTCCCTGCCGCACCAACAACTCCCCCGCCCTCATCGGCTCCGCCATAATTTCTTTTACCGCCTTTTCACACCGGACCGCCTGAGAGCCCTTCACCAGCACAATATCCCCTGCCGCAAGCAGCAGCTCAAGCTCCTTGCCCGCCGTTTGGGCGTCATCAAATGACCGTACGGCATCTTCCGCCATACCGGAGCGCCGTGCCTCTGAAGCTATTTCACGCGCTCCATCCCCAACGGTAAAAAGCAGGTCACAGACCGAGGCGGCCTGCTCACCGATCGCGCGATGCTCTGCCGACGAGTGCTCCCCCAGCTCGCGCATATCACCAAGAAGTGCGATCCGACGGTTCGGGACACTGATCTCGTTGAGTGTACGCAGCGCCTCTCGAACGGCTACCGGTGAGGCGTTATAGCTGTCGTCGATGATCAAAGACTGTTTTATTCCGGGAAGTAAGTTCATTCGACCCGGTGGCGGAGTGTGGTGAGCAAATGCCTGGGAGATCGTGATCAGGTTAATACGTTGACTGACTCCAACGGCAACGGCAGCCAGAACCGGATAGATATGCTGGAGACCAAGCACGCCCGTGAGAGAGATCGGCACACAGCTGCCTGAGGTATTCGCTTTCACCGAGATCCCGGACGGCATCTCGACCCCGTTCAACGCTTCGTATGTCACCGATTCGTTCGAGGCGAACACGTGCGCCTGGCTATGAAAACCGTAGAACAATACGCTCCCGGGAGCCCGTCTCGCAAACGCCTGAACATCCTGATCGTCGTAGTTCAGGACTACGGTCCCGTCTTTTTTAACCGCCCGCACAAGCTGGCTTTTTTCCTCAATGATCTGCTCACGCGACGCAAAGAACTCAATATGAACCGGCGTCTGACTGATCCGCGTTACCACCGCAATATCCGGTTTGAGCCATCGCGTGATCGCCGAAATATCTCCCGGACGGTCTGCCCCAACTTCAAGAACAAGCCATTCCGGGTACCTCACCGGCCAGATCACCATCAAAGCGCCTTTCACTATCGTGACCAGCCAACTTACCGGATTGCTCCACCCGCTCGGCCGATTCAGGATAGTAAGCGGGACACCCAGTTCGCTGTTGTAGCTCTTCTGACTTTTCCAAACACGGTATGTTGACGCCAACACGGTGGCGATAGCGTCTTTCGTTGAGGTCTTGCCGACACTCCCGGTGACCGCGGCAATACGTGGCTTATACCGCCACAGGATCGCGCGCGCTTCCCACGTTAGTATTCGTACTATAATCTGTTTTGCACGTTGTTTCATACTCGTTGAATAAAGATAGAAATCATTACCGGTCAGGTGGAACTTCGTAGTAATTTATCAGATACCCGACGGTATTCATAAAAGGTTCGGTCAGGGTCTCTGATGCGTAGCGTACATTTTTTGGTTCTACCGTATAGAAAAATACCAAAAACTCGGGATCGTATGCGGGGGCGTATCCAAAAAACGAATGCAGGAACCGATCGTCGTAGTACCCGCCGTCCGGGCTCGGGATCTGGGCGGTTCCGGTTTTAGCGGCGATCGAATGACGCTCACGCGAGTACGCACCGTCAGCAAGCACCTCGTCGACAACCGTAACCAGCATTCGTGTGATCGACTCCGAGGCGGCCGGAGAGATCACCTGTTCCTCGTCTGACGGTACGAGCGAGACCGCTTGCCCGTCATCGTAGACGATCTCGGTTCCGATATACGGCGTCACCAATCGTCCGCCGTTTGCCAGGACAGCCAACGCTCGTGTTGTGGCGATCGGTGACATAGCGATCCCCTGGCCAAACGATGCGGTGGCGACCTCAACATCGCGCGCTGTGTCGAGGTTGTCCGTCAGTCCGCTTGTTTCGTTCGGTAGATCAATGCCGGTCTTATCATCAAGCCCGAAGGTTCGCATTTTCTGAGCAAAGCGGTCTGCCCCCACCTGCGCCGCAACAAACGCCGACCCGGTGTTAAGTGACTGGTTCAACACCTCCTGCATCGACACAACTCCGCGTCCGATATGGTCGTAGTTCCGAATCGTATAGCCACTCAGCTCAAGGAATCCTCTGTCGGTGTACGTCGTGTCAGGAGTAACCACGCCGGCATCAAGTCCGATCGCCATCGTGATCGGCTTAATGATCGAACCCATTTCGTGCACATTCTCGACAAGCGGGTTTGAGAAAACAGCAGTTTGAGAAACATCACGTCGATCGTTCGGGTTAAACGACGGATAGGCCCCCATCGCCAGCACCTGCCCGGTCATCGGATCCATAACGATACCACCGACCGATCTGGAGTTCCAGGCCCCGGCAATGTCTGCCAACTGACTCTCCAAGAAGGCCTGGACATTCGGCTCAAGACCGGTTACAAGATCTCCCTCGGGTGAGCTCGCTGAAAATAGCGTTTCCTTAACGTTCGAGAATACCTCGGCAAAGAAGTCAACGTGCACCTGGCTGTTGCTGCGCTTCAAAACGTCTTCGTACACCTTCTCCAATCCGTACCGGCCGGCATCTTTCTGATCCCCTTCTTTCTTCTGGGCAACAAACCCAATGCTATGGGCAGCCATCGAATCGCCCGGATAGTGACGCCATTTCTGTCGATAGGTATTTACCCCCGAAATACCGAGGGCCTCGATCAACTCGGCGGTCTCAGCGCTGACCTTGGTTGCTATCTCCTCGAACGGATCATTCTCTTTCGTCGCTCGGGCTATAAATGTTTCCTCATCAATCGCAAGAACCTGGCTCAGTTGGCTGTAGACCGCGTGCGGATCGTGGATACGCTGCGGATTGATCGCCACACTAAAACCCGACTGAAGGGTTGCCGCCGGAACACGCGCCCCGGTACGCTGCGTAAAATAGATATCGCCTCGGTCGTAGAGGTTGTGGTTCGGTCGAACATACTGACCGTCTGCTTCGTCACTGTATACTGCACCGTTGACGACCTGGACAAGGTACAACTTACCGATCAACCCGATCCCTATGATCAACACGAGAAGAAAAAGTACGCGGATCCTGCCTGTAGCTCCTAGTGTTGGCATAGAGAGTGACTATAGCATAGGATTAGATGCTTCCCCGGATACCGTCGGCCTGCCCGAGCGACGGTCGCGTGACGTACGTCACGCGGTCCTGCTCGACAAACCCAAACTCACTCGCTGTTTCAAGTCCGATCGCATTCTTTGCTCGGATATACTGAAATTCAAGCGCACCGATATCCGCACTCAATACAGCAAGCTCTTGTTCAAGATTCTGACGCTCAACGATATTGTACACCGTCTGATTGATCGCATAAAAATAGAACGCCAAGGCAAGCACGAGCAGTAACCCCAGCACCCACACGAGGTGCTGGCTTGTGTAAAAAAATCGGATCGGCTTGGAAAGGTTCTTCATAGGTCGGATGTTTTTTGAAATATACGTAATTTTGCGCTTCGTGATCGAGGATTTTCCTCGCGCTCTTTGTCGGTCGGACCAACAGGCTTCTTCGTTACGATGGTCCCGAGCTTTGCCTTTGCCCAGTCGCGGAATTGTTGTTTGACGATGCGATCTTCGAGGCTGTGAAAGCTGATCACCGCAATACGACCGTTCGGACGAAGCACCTCGAAGCTTTTGTGCAGACCGTCCTCGAGCGTGGCAAGTTCATCATTTACCGCGATCCGTATTGCCTGGAACGTCCGCGTGGCCGGGTGCAGCCGTCCGGTTCGGTACCAAACCGGAACTGCGCCTTCGATGATCTCGGCCAGCTCCGTCGTGCTCTCGATGGTTTTTTGCTCCCGGGCTTCCGTGATCGCTCGAGCGATCCGTCCGGCAAAGCGCTCTTCCCCGTACCCGCGAATGATCGTACGAAGCGCGGATTCATCCCAGGAATTGACGACCGTTGCTGCCGTCGTCGCTTCGGCTCCGCCATCTTGTCCGTAGGTCATCGCGAGTGGTTCGTCGCGCCGGAAACTAAAACCGCGGCCGGACTGTTCAATCTGCGGCGTACTCCATCCGAGATCAAACAGCACCTTATCCACCGACTCATACCCTGCCTGACGAACAGCCTGATCAAAGTTTCGGAAATTACTGACCACGAACGTAACCTGACAATCCGTATCGGCAAGCCGTTTCCCTGCTCGCTCGATCTGTTCGCGATCCGCGTCCATTCCGATAAGCGTGATCGTGTCGTGATTCTGCTCACAGAGCGCAGCCAGATGACCTCCATCGCCCGCGGTCGCGTCGGCCACAACATCACCTTCCTGTACGGCCAATCCGTCAACCACTTCGCGGATCAATACTGACTGATGCCATTCCATACGATCACTGCCTTCAGAATTCGTTTCCTTCGCCGAGCTGTTCAGCCAGTACGTCCGCCTGACCCTCGATCTTGCGCTTGTATTTACTCCACGCCTGCTCGTTCCAGATCTCGATACGGTCGTACACGCCGGCGAACACGACCTTGCTTTTGAGAGCGGCAAAGGTCTTCAGGAAATCAGGGATCAGGATTCGACCGTTCGAGTCGATATCCAGCTCCTGAGCTCCCGCAAACAGAAAGCGATTCAGGCCGCGCTTATCTGCTTTTGAAAGACCAAGCTCTCCCACGTGCTTACTCAGCTTTTCCCATTCATTGAGTGAATACAGAAAAAGACAGGAATCAAGGCCGCGCGTAACAATTACTTTTTTACCAAGCTCCTTGCGAAATTTGCTCGGCAACGCGATCCGGGATTTGTCATCTACTGAATGGGTATATTCGCCGATCAGCATAGTGGTGAGGGGGTGTATTCTATCAACCTGCTGACACCCGTCCCGCCCTACGCGTCAGGACGAAACGGACCGCAGATTTTTTATACCACTTTCTCCCACTCATCTACTAGTATATCCCACCGTCCCCCACTTGCAACCCCCGTAGCTGTGGATAGCCTACACCTCGGTGAGCGAACGATCGACCGGGCGCACAAACAAAAAACCTCCATTCACAGAGGTTTTTTGTTTGCGACGGAGAACGGGCGAACCGAGCGGTAGGAATGCCAGAGCGAGCAGCGAGGTTCTTTACGTTTTGTCACCTACCTACCGCCTACTCATCCTTCGGGCGCAGCATCGGAAACAGAATCACGTCGCGGATATTGTGCGAGTCGGTCAGAAGCATCGTCAGGCGGTCGATCGAGATCGCGGACCCCGCAGCCGGCGGCAGACCGTACTCAATCGCTTCGATGTACGCTTGATCAAACGGCTGCGCTTCGTCATCGCCGGCCTCCTGCACCAAGCGCTGATCTTCAAACCGCTGCTTCTGTTCGATCGGATCGTTTAATTCTGAAAACCCGTTAACGATCTCCAGGCCGCCAACCACCAGCTGATAGCGGTCCACAAAGGCCGGATCGTCGTCCTTCTGCTTGGCAAGCGGAGAAAAATCTTTTGGATACTCCACGATATAGGTCGGCTGGATCAACTTCGGCTTGCAGGTTTTTTTATAGATAGTATCAATGATCTTCACAACACTGTCCGAATCCGCCACCGAGAGACCAAACTCATACGCCTTTGTCACCGCCTCCTCACGAGTTATCGAACCGACATCTTCGATTCCGGCGTGACTCTTCAAAAGCTCCGTGTACGTGATCGTGGCAAACGGAGTTGCATACGAGATCGTTTCCTCGCCGTATGTGACGTCGGTTCCGCCGATCACCCGTTCGACCGTACCGCGTATCACGTCCTCGATAAACGCACGATGTTGTTCGGCTGTGCTGTACGCCACATAGAACTCAACCGTCGTAAACTCCGGATTATGCGTGGCGTCGATGCCCTCATTTCGAAACAGGCGACCCAGTTCGTATACCTTCGGGTACCCTGCCACGAGCAGCTCTTTAAGGTACAGCTCCGGTGCGACCCGCAAAAAGAGATCGAGGTCGAGAGCGTTGTGATGCGTCTCAAACGGCTTTGCCGTTGCTCCCCCGGCCAAGTGCTGAAGCACCGGCGTTTCTACCTCGAGATACCCGTCACTGTCTAAAAACGAGCGGATAGCCCGGGTGATCTTTGCTCGCGCAATAAACCGCTCCCGGGTATCCTCCGACATTAAAATATCAAGGTATCGCTGACGATACTTTGTTTCCTGGTCCTGCAGACCGTGCCATTTTTCCGGTAACGGGCGAAGGGACTTGGCCAGCATCGTCCAGTCGCTTACCTCAACCGTCTCTTCGCCTCGCTTGGTCACGGTGAGCGTTCCGGTCAGCTGAACAACGTCACCAATATCAACCGTCTCGTCCCAGAGATCAAACAGCTCCTCAGCCACCCCTTCTCCCCGCTTCAAAAGCCCCTGGAAGTGACCGGTCCCGTCATTGATCGTACAGAACGTGATCTTCCCTTGCGAACGCAGCGAAACGATCCGCCCAACGAGAGTAACCGGCCCATCGGCGTCGGCCCGTTCAGTAAACCGGGCGCGCAGATCAGCAAGGGAGTAGTCTGCCTGTGACTCGATCGGGTACGGGTTCATCCCGTGCGCGCGCAGCCGCTCACATTTTTGAATACGTTCCTTTCGGATCTCTTCGATCGATGCCATACAAGGTCGTTATCGTTCGTTATTTAATATCTTTAACGACGTAGGTTTTTGTGCCGCCCGGGGTTTCCGCTTTCACTTCATCTCCCTTTTTCTTGCCAAAGATAGCCTCCCCGATCGGAGATTTAACCGATATCTTTCCGCTGGCGGTGTCCGCCTCTTCCGTCCCCACGATCGTAAACTCTTGGGTCGTACCTTTTTCTTTCTGCTGAATCACAACGTGTGAGCCGACCGTGACCGAATCCGTACCGTGCGTAGAAACCACTTCAGCGTTCTTCAGTAAGTGCTCGTAGTGAGCGATCTGCTCTTCAACTTTTGCCTGCAGGTCACGTGCCTCCTGATACTCTGCATTTTCAGAGAGATCACCCAGCGATTTTGCGTATTCCAGCTGGTCAGCAACCTCTTTCCGACGGCGTGTTCGCAGGTACTCCAACTCATCCTGTACTTCTTTGTATTTTTCGGGAGTCAAGTACTCTTTCTCATCAGCCATAGTGGAAGAACGTTAGATTCATAATAATGCTACACCATCCTCTCTCAGTCTCTCCCCGCAACGCAGATATTAAAAAGGCCCGCGCTGCGGGGCAATTCCTGATCTGCGACACGTCGGCAAACCAGCAATTACCTCGCTCCGATCATAAAAGCGATCGGCGCGATGCCAATAAAGCCGAGGGGCGTGCTGTTCCGTAATTTACTCATCGTGGTCTATTATAGCGAGGAGCGAGGGCGATTGTCAATAAACGCCGGAGAGGTCACCGATCCTTCCCTGTTCTCCCGCACTGAGCACCGAAAGGTCGATCCTGCAGGGTACCCCGATCAAAATGTTGTATACATCGGCTGCTCCTGATGCATCCAGTCCAAAAGATTTCTCATAACCCAGACGCCGCCGTACAGGTTCTCCCGCGGCCCGCGCTCAAGAAGGATCGTGAAGGCGTACTGCGGATTGTCGTACGGATAAAACCCGGTGACCCACGAATTCACGCTGGCCTTTCCGATCTCGGCGGTTCCGGTCTTAGCGGCGACCCTCAGGTACGACGTGTTTAACCCGCTTGCCGTCCCGCTCGTGACCGCGCGCCGCATACCCTCACGCACTACCTGGAACGAGTGATCGGCGATCGGAATATCCCGCTCATCACCGATCTGCGATCGATCACTCTGCAGCACTGTCGGCCGGACCAAATGACCACCGTTGGCGATCGACGCCACCGCCCGGAGCGCCTGAAGGGGTGTTACCAATACCCCGTACTGGCCGATCGAGGTATTGTAGGTATCACCGACCCGCCAGATCTGATCGTCAAAATTTGCTTGCTTCCACTCCGGTGACGGAATAACCCCGGTCTTTTCTCCGCTCAGATCAATACCGGTTTCCTCACCGAAGCCGAACATATTCATATACTTTTTGATCTTTGTGATGCCGAGGCCGGGCTGACCCTCGTACCCCCCGCCGATCTGGTAAAAATACACGTTCGACGAAACCGCCAACGCCTCTCGCATATCGACCGCGCCGTGTGCTTTCCAGTCAGTGAATTTAGTCGGATTATCCGGGTCGTACGGATTGGGAACCTCAAGCACTCCGGTACTGACGATAGTTTTCTGCGGGGATATGATCCCTTCGTTGAGCGCGCCGAGGGCAAGGTACGGCTTAACGATCGATCCGGCTACAAACGACCCCGCCACGGCACGATTCAAAAACGGATTCCCCTCGCGCGCCTGGATCTCCTCGATCCCGGCACGGTCTCCGTCGGTCATCACCTGCGGATTATGCTCCGGATAGCTCGTGAGAGCCAACAATTCACCGGTTTCGACATCCATAATCGCGCCGGCACCGCCACGAAAGCCCGATTCATTCACGCGCTGCCGAAGCAGTTCAAAGAGTTTGTGCTGTACATCGGCATCGATCGCAAGCTGCAGATTCCTGCCGTCCTCAGGCGGCCGAACCGTACTTTCAGATCGAACATCGTTCGTTGCATCGATCTCGATGATCTTCACGCCGTTCGTGCCGCTCAGGTATCCGTCAAACATCTCCTCAACACCGCTCTTGCCCTCATAGCTTTCCCGATAGTACACGCCCGAGGAATCTTGTGACGGATACTTTAAGTACCCCAGAACGTGCGCGAGTCCCGAGGTGGTAGCGTAGCCACGGTGCGCAAAATCAGGACTCGATGACGCCGTGTAGTTCCAGGCGAGTTGAGTTCGATCGCGGTCAAAGATCGTACCCCGCTCAGAGAATATAAGATCGTGCCGCAATCTGTTTTGTTGACTCCGCTGAGCAAATGCCTCACCTCCGATGATCTGAAGATTTGCCAACCGTCCGGCATACACAACCGCGATCAGCGCAAACACGATCCCGGTGGTTGCGATCACACGAAACGAAATACGCCGGGCGAACCGGCCCTCCATTTGGTGCTGATCAAACTGAGGGAGGTTATGCGCGTCCAGCAAAATATCCTCGGGATGAACTTCGTGTCCCCTCCTGCTTCCGAAGATCCGTTTGAGCGTTTTAAGAAATGATCGCATACTCGTATTGTACACTGCTTTCAGCGTGTCTATTCCTCGGCTCAGTGTGCCACCGATCCCGTATCATAGACCCGAAGACGGCTCTTGAGCGCCTGTACCGCCAAAAACGCCCCGAGCATCCCGAGCCACAGCCACGGGAACCCGACCGCCGCGGCCGCGAACACGATGTCCGCGATAAGTCCGAGCGCCACCGCTTCCGCATAGTACTGAAAAACAAATAAGCCAAGAACGGCAAGCGGCAGGACGACCCACCACGGAGCAAGCAGGATCCCCAGCACGAGCACGCAGTCGGTAAGAATTCTGATCATATTAAAACAACGATTCGTTGTGATCGATAATACGGACCCAGCGCAGCTGCGCTATGTTCAACGGCGAGCGAGCCCTGATCCGGCGGAACGAATCGGTCGGATCAACGGTGACCTCAACCACGCGCGCAAACTCGAGCGAACGTGAATCAGGAAGAATGATCACGTCGCCCTCCACCACACGAACATCCCGAGGAATCTCGGCTCGAAATGAGCCGCCGCCCTCTCCGACCATCACAATGGTCACGTCCTCCCCCACGATCACCCCGCGCGTCTCAGCATCTGTCGTTGAATAGAGCTGTGCAACGGCTGTATCGGTATAGACCTCTTGAATATGCCCGAGGCCGATATCACCAAAGACAACACGGTCATTGAGTACTACGCCCTGCCGCTCTCCGGCATCAAGCACTATCAAATCGTGCGGTGATTGGGGTGGCGTGGTCAGCACGGCGGCCAAAACTCCGCTCGTACTGCTTGCGCGCCCCCACATCTGTCGGAACAACCGGTTTTCAGCCTCCATAATCGAACGCTGACCCAGCTCCACCCGGGCGATCTGGAGCTGGTCACGAAGCTCGTCGTTCTCGCGCTGCAAGGAGCTCTTGGCCGTAACAACCGAACCCAGGGCGGCGGTCCGCTCTCCCACCCAGTCTTTCACTGCCCAGACCGGGGACGCAAACGTGTGCAGTGTCCCGGTAATTCCCTGCGGAGCAAGCAAATACACGCCGGCCACCGTACCGGACAGGACAACAATGATCAGACCGGACAAAAATCGCCGGCGCCTGCGCTGTCGATTACGCTGTTGGAGGTAGTTCATCTTCATTAATGATCAAAACTTC
>JBBDHZ010000272.1:0-10352 GCA_040880645.1 Minisyncoccota bacterium | reverse complement strand
GTAAACCGTGGCTATCGCCAAAACGGCTAATCCAAAGTGGCGCTGTCCAGTTAAGCGGCAGGTACCCGCACCAGAGTGGGATCTACTCGAACTATTTACAGAACCAGAAAATCGGAGAGGATACGATGCATATCGATCCAGCCGATTCGATTGCGAACCATTTTAAAGACGCCGGCTACATGACCTATGCGTCGGGCAAGTTCTGGGAAGGTGATACCCGCGAGCAGGGCTTCACGCACGGGCCGGTCGACATCAGCTTCCGCGGATTTTTGCAGTTCGTCCGCAATGGCCAGGACGAGCTGTTCGGATTCATCGACGACTTTGCCGGCAACACGCCTGCAGGCCGATCCGTACGAGCAAGACGATCTCGCCGGTGATCCCGGACAGGCTAAGCGGATCCAGGATTGGAAACAGCAGATGCTCGATTGGTGGCGGGAAACCGGCGGCGCGCCGATCCCCAGCATTCAAGAATGAACCCCAACTTTGCAAAAAAATGAACCTTAAACAGGAGGCAACAGAGTAAACGGAGAAGCGCGATCTCCGTTGTCTCTGCTGCCTCCTGTTCCATCAACCCCTGCGGCGCCAGCCGCCGGTTTTGCAACCTCCACTGGACGACAAGGAACCAGCAGAAACCATGACACACGAAATACGCCGACCACGACGACCAAGCCGACACATCGCACTGCTCGTGCTGTCAGCCCTAATGGCGATGCTGTGCAGCCCTGCATTCGCCGACGACAAACCGCTCAACGTGCTGTTCCTGTCGATCGACGACCTGCGCCCGGAACTCGGGTGCTACGGCGTCGAGCGGGCGCACTCGCCGGCGATCGACGAACTCGCCCAGCGTGGCCTCGTATTCGACCGCGCCTACTGCCAGATTGCCCAGTGCAATCAGACCCGGGCGTCGATGCTCACCGGCCTGCGGCCCGACACGATCGGCGTACACGACCTGACCACGCACTTCCGCGATTCCGTTCCCGACGCCGTGACCATGCCCCAGTGGTTCCGCAAACACGGCTACCATGCTCAGAGTTACGGCAAGATCTACCACCGCAGCGACCCGGAAAGCTGGTCGGCCCCGCACGGCTTTCCCGACCGTGGGGACAACCTCGAAGCGATGATCGGCCCGAACCCCGGCGAGCTCAAACGGTGGCTGCGCAACGAGGCGGCCAAGGCTGGCGTCGACCTCCCCGAGCCGACCGATCACTGGAAACCGACGCCCGCCTACGGCCCGCTCGACGACCAACTCGAACCCACGCTCACCGACGCGACCATCGCCAGGCACGGCGTCGAGGTGCTGGGCGAGATGAGCAAACTCGACGAGCCCTGGTTCCTGGCGATCGGGTTCATCAAGCCGCACATGCCGTTCGTCACACCCCAGCGGTACTGGGACCTGTACGACCGCGACTCGCTGGAGATCGTCAACGACGGCCCACCGCGCAACGTCCCGCCGGTCGCGCTGCACCACTGGCCCGAGCTGCGCGGCAATAATTACGGCCTGCCGCCCGAGGGTCCGATGCCCGACCATCTCGCCCGCAACATGACCCACGCCTACCTCGCCTCGGTCAGCTTTGTCGACGCACAGGTCGCCCGCGTGCTCGCCGAGCTCGACCGCCTCGGGCTGCGCGACGACACGATCATCGTGCTGTGGGGAGATCACGGCTGGCAACTCGGCGACCACGGCTGCTGGTCGAAGCATACCGTGTTCGAAGCCGCCACGCGCTCGCCGCTGATCATCGCCATGCCCGACGGCAAGGCGGCCGGACGCCACACGCGCAGCATCGTCGAGTTCACCGACCTGTACCCCACACTGTGCGAACTGGCCGCCTTGCCCCTACCCGACAAGCTCGACGGCGTCAGCTTTTCACACCTGCTCGACAACCCCGACGCTCCGGCGCGCGACGCAGCGCTCAGCCAGTGGGACCGCGGCGGCTTCCGCGGCTATGCGATCCGCACCGACCGCTACCGCTATGTCGAGTGGCTCGCCGATCTCGGAAAAGGCCCGGTAAAGTTCCGCGAGCTGTACGACCACGACACCGACCCCAGCGAGATGAACAACATCGCCGCCGATGCCGAGGCGAAGCTGCTCGACGAGCTGAGCGAGCGGCTGACGAAACTTGTATCGACGCCCGTTGACGCTGTCGGCATTCCCGAGGCCAACATCCCCGAAGAAATGACCGACCCGAGCGACCATGCGACGTTTCAGTGGCTGCTCGAACGTGCCAACGCGGAACCGGAGGTTCACTACAAGAACGACCAGATCGAAGCGATCGACCTGGGCAATACAGTCATACCGCCCGCCGACATTGAGCGTTTGAAAAAGGAACTGCCGAACGCAACCATCGAGCACAAACCGATCGCCGAAATCGGCAAGCTGATCATCGACAACTGGAAAGGCGCCGACCGTAAGCTCCGCAAATGGGCACCGGCGGAAGTCCTTGATGCCTACGTTGCCGAGGCGAAAGGGGCGGCAAAATGAACGGCCCAGTACGAACGGAAACGAGGCCGGTCCGCGCATTGAAGGCGTGACGAACACGATGGCCCTTGACCCGACGATGACCGATCTGATTGCTGGAGTCCAGGCTTTAGCCGCCCCACAGACGACTGGAATCAGGAGCGGCGAAAGCCTGTGCGTCCACGCCAAAATGCACTGGCCGGGACCGGCCATTCGATTCGAATAGAAGCTTGCGGTGAAAACCAAACACAAGGCCAGACCCCAGCGAAGGCTCCACCGGGGGGGGCTGGCGACGTAGCTGCACGTTGTGATCCCGCCCACTGTTTAAACGACCCGCATCTTCTTCCTATTCCCCTTAATCGCATCATCCAGATCGGCGAAGACCAGATCGTGGCTGGCGCCGCCGTGCAATCGGTTGGTGCCCAGCGGATCGTGGTCGATGGCCAGCAAATCGACCACCTCATCGACCCGATCATCAAAGGATTCGCTACCATTCCACAGCTCGAGTAGATCGAGCAATCCCGCGTCGTCGTCATCCAAGTTTGTTGAACCACCGACGAGCAGATCCCCGCCGCGGCCCGCCCTGAGCGTATTCGAGCCCAGCCCGCCAATCAGCACATTACGCCCAGCGCCACCCTTGATGTCGTCATCACCCGCACCACCCAGCATCACTGCAGGCCCGCCCGCCAGATGGATACGGTCATCGCCGTCTCCACCACGTGCCAACAACGGTGTTGTCACATTACCGGCGGTGGTTAAGCGATCGTCGCCGCCATACAGATAGACGGCAATCTGACCGAAATCATTCCGAGAGTAGTTTCGATGGGGTCCATCCGCGAAGAAATCGGTGTGGACACGAACGTTATTGCGGCCGAATCCGTTGATATGAACGTGATCGTCCCGTGATGTTCCGATGACATACAACACGCCATCGACGATCCCCGACCCGCTGATCACCGCCACGGTCGATTCGACCGCCGAGTCTCCATCGTCGTCGACCAGGGCGATCGTCACGAGGTAGACACCTCCAGTAGCATAAGCATGTGTGGCTGTCAGAGTCCCCGAGCCAGCACCTTGATCGATGCTCGCCGCGCTGGAGCTGCCATCGCCCCAGTCGATCATGGCAGTGTGCGTATCCAGAACGCCCTCATCGATAAAGTCGGCGGTGATGGTCACGTCATCAGGTTCCGCGACATCGCTGCCGTGCGGCGCGCTCGTCGACACGCTGGTAAATTCAGGCGCCACGTTGTCGACGGTCAATCCGAAATACGCCGTCGCTTGGCCACCGTTCCCGTCGTCGGCCGTGATCGTGACTGTCTGGCTCTCGATCGGACCGTCGGTAGTGTTGAACGACCAGCTCCAACTGCCGGTGTTGCCCGCAACCTGGGTGATTGAGCCGATCGAAGCGGTAATCGTTACGTCGTCGGTCAAATCGACATCCGAAAACGTGCCGCTGATTTCCGCCGTCTGGCCCTCATCGACTGTCACCGCAGCATCGTCGGCCGAGACCACCGGAGCATCGTTGACGCCCGTGACGGTTAGGGTCAGCAATCCGTCATCTGTCAGTGGAGCGATGTTGTCGTCCGTCACGGTATAGTCGATCAAGACCGTGGCAAATTCGCCCTCGGCCAGGAAGTCGAAATCGGTGCCGGGATCGAATGTGATCGTGTTGCCGCTTACTGCAATTGAACTGCTCGCCGGCACGATGATTGGGCCATCCGTGCCGATCTGCATCGACCGCACGGAAACAGACGACTCGACCAGGCTTAGTGTCTCCACGGGGTTCAGGTCGTAGTCGTTCGCGATGACGTCGACCGTTTTTCGACTGTTTTCGTTCGTACTGGCGATGTCGTCGACAGCGATCGGCGCGACATTCGGCGGATACACAAAGATCTCCTGCCGCAACAGGTACGTTCCAACGCCGTCGGTCATCCGCAGCTCGAGAATGGCGTGCTGCTGGTCGGGGACATAAAGGGCCGACGATGCGTCTCCCAACCCCACCGACTCGCTGTCGTCGCCGGAAAACACGGTCCATTCATACGTAAACGTATCCGGGTTCAGCGACCGAGGGATACCGGAGACGCCAAACTGCACTGGCCAGCCTTCGAACATCGCGTTCGGTATGCCGGTGAAATGGATGCCGAGGTCCCCATTCAGCTGCCCGACGCCCGTCACATGCACGGTCTGGCCGGAGCTTCTGACCGTGCGGCTACCATCGATCCCGAGGTGATGCAGTTGCTGCGATCCACGGCCGAAGAACGTCAGCTCGTCGGCCGCCTGGCCTTCGACCGTGATCTGACCTCCTTGCGAGTAGCTTTCTTTGAAGACAATGCTTCCGTCGGTTTCCACGATCAGGCCACGATCCGTTGCCGAGACCACAATGGATTGATCCTCGTCCGAGGACGAGACGAAGCGGTAGTGATCATCGTTGATGATCGTTCCCGTCGCCGTGCCGTAGGCGATCGTGGCATTCTCAGCCTGATCCAGGATCAGCGTCAGCGTTTCGTCGGACTCGATCTTCGAGTCACCGAGTACCGGTATTTGCACGTACTTGGGCGCGACGTCCCCCACAGCCCACGTGAGCGTGCCCGAAGCGGACTGGAAGTCTTCACCCGCTGCCGCAGTAGCAGCCTGCGTGTGATAGGAAACGCTAACCGGAACCCTCGACTCGCCGAACGGCGTCACCGCGAATTTCAGATACTGGGTACCAGCGTCTCCCTCGATAACCGTCGCATCGGTGGCGGCAAGATAAACCGGCAGGACGTTGAAGGCCTGAGCATTCGCTAAGGCGGCACCCAGGTTATCAACCGCCGCCTGTAAGTCGCTGGTGGAGACTTCACCGCGTCCAAACCGCGTCAGCAGGTCGGCGAAGTCACCGTGTGCGACTTGCTGAACCTTCACGACCGCATCGAGGTATTCTCGCGAGCCTTCAACCGGGATCTGCGCGATCTGCTGGTTGACCGCCGCGATCGCTTCGGCGGCCGCAGTCAGCTCGGCGTCGTTCAGTTTGATCCCGGTGCGAATCGAACTCCCGCGAAGGATTTCGCGAATCACCGTCGGACGCGTGAAGTCGATCACCGCATCCTCGGGTGCAATCTTCTCGGCGATGTCTTCCAGCGTGAAATCGGCGAGGCTGCTGAAAGGCAGCCCTGAGCTTTGACCATCCAGGAATGCCGCTGTCATAACCAGTGCATTGTAAAACTCGGTTTCCTTCCGAAAGATATCCGCCGCGTCTAACCCCCCTTGGCAGCCTCGCCAATGAAATCTCGAGTCGCCCACTTCGTGACGCCAAGGCCCAATGCCGAAGCTACGCGTTCTTCCGCCGTCAATGTTGCGCTAAGAGTACGCCCGAGATCTCCGGCGTTGATTAGTGACACCAGAAGTGTCGAAAGCGGTGAAATCGCGGCGACACCGGGAGGGGCACGAAATTGCACTCTAAACGAGGCCTGGACGGAAGTGTCTGTTCCACCGGAAGTGACCCACTGCCCTTCGGAAGTTTCCAGCGTTCCGCTGTTATCGCTATCTGCAATATCAATTCCGCCAACGACGGAAAATCCATCTGCCGAAGTGAAGCCAAATGGCTCATCAGCAGAGCGTGCTCCATTGAAATCCATGTCGAAGAAGACTGTCGCGCCGTTCCCATACCCAGCGGAAAGACGAACACCGAGAATCTTCTTTTTTCCAGTCACTACGTCTTCGAGATTCTCCCGTCCGGACTCAAAATGCTCTCCAAGTCCCCACTTCTCATTCAGAAACTTACTTGTATTCGTGATCACGGGCTCAAGTACATCGAACCCAAGAACATTTACATCCGGAAGCGCCATACCCAGCAGCGCCGAGGCCAAGTCTTCCGCTCCCTTACGGCCAATCGCAAAGCTCAACTCGCGCCAAAATCCGCTTGGATTCTCCTCGAAGTGCTCACGCAGCGCTTCTTGATCAACGTCATGCATGCCTGTGGGATAGCGTTCACGGAACCAACCCCAGGTTGTACTGGCAAGCCAGCGATATTGAACACCAAAAACTTGGGCTACGAGTCCGCCTGCAACCTGGTCGTTCAATAAGTAGGGAACAAGATCCTGCCATAACCAATCTCGTAGCCAAACCGCTCCTTCACCGGCCACGGCGAGCAATTCCTCGCCTAATTCTTGGCCATCTCCACTCAGTTCGGTCGATTTCCGCTGCACTTCAGCCAGCGTCATCGAGTCGACATCCGTAACGGTTACCGCTGTCCGCCGATGCGCGGGATCAGATGGCAGATTCGCCCCTTGAACATCTGCTATGGCGACCTCAAATATCTCGAACAGTTCTTTTTCCGAATCATTTATCACGGTGACAGGGATTTTTATCTGAGCCTCCCCCGCCGGTATCACCACGGAGGCGACGCCAGCGCTGAAATCTGTTCCGGCCGTGGCGGTCACGCCTGTGTAACTCAAATGCGCTACGACGTTTGTGGCCGCCGCTTGCGACATCCGCAGAATCAACTCGAGCGAGCCATCCTCTTCAAATGCACTATAGTTTGGACTCGCCCAATGAATTTCTGGCCGATCATCGTCATTTACTACTAGGCTTGCTGAGTTCACGGTGTCTGGCTTTCCGGCGGTCAACGAGCCGATCTGTACAAATAGCGATTCAGGGCGCTCGATTGCCGAATCGTCCACCAAGGCCAGCTCAACCTCTGCCTTCGTAGAGCCTGCTTGAATTTGCACGCTGCTGGGAGCCAAGAAATCCACGTTTTTCTGTGCTTCGCCGCCATAAAGCAGCGGCACTAGGACATCGCGGTTCGTCTCGGCAGACAAAGAGACAAGAAATTTGACACTCCCAGAGGACTCCAAACGCGAGTTTTCCGACATCTCGAGTCGGACGAGTGGGTCGTTGTCGCGAATTGTGACGCTTCTCGACGAGTTAGATCCGAAAAATCCGCCCTGCACCTCTTCGATTCTTACGAAGAGCCATTCAGTAGCTTCATTGATCATGTCATCGGACAGTGTCAGCATCGTGAATGCTCCAGGCTGGCCGGGCTGAATGATCAATTCCGTCTGAGCGAGATCGAAATCATTCGGACTTACAGTTCCGCTTGCACTCAGCCGCACCCTGACGGGATCATCCGAGAGATTCGATAGCTTCACTTCGATAGGTACCGATCCGCCTTCCCATTCGGTGACGTCGTCGCCAGCCAGGTTGACCCGGACCAGGTCGTTATCGAGGATGTCCGTCAGCACGGCGGTCGCGGTGCCCAAAATCGCTCCGTCGGGTTCGCCTAACTGCAGCGTAAATTCCTCCGTTTCCTCGACCAGCGAATCATCTTGGATCTGCACGGTGGCTGCGGCGAACAGCTCGCCGGGACGGAAGATAAGCTTCGATTCCGCGATGCTGTAGTCGACGCCCGCGGTGGCCGAACCGGAAAGGGTGAATGGAACTTCGATCTGCTGATCACTGACGACCGAGAGGCGGGCGCGAACGAGAAACGTGGGAGAGCCTTCGCTGGCGAGCCGGTAAACGGACTGTGCCGAAACGGTGCGGTAGTCATTCTGCGAAATGATCAAGGCGCTCGTCGTGCTACGACCGGGCTCCGTCGAAAGCACCGCCTGGCCGGACGGCTGCATCGCCAGCAGGATCGATTCGGCGTCCTCCGCGTCATCGTCGTCCACCAAAACAAGGTTGACGGAACCGGAAAGCTGGCCCGCAGGAATGCGGATCTCCAGCGGATCGGGTACGCCGAAGTCCAGCCCCAACCACGCGGTTCCGCTGACGGTAAGCGGCACGATGACGTCTCGCCCGGAAACCTCAGACAGTCCGGCGGAAACACGGACCGTCCCCGCCGACTCTTCGATCGAACCACTGGCCGACGTAAAGAAAACGCTGGGCCGGACGTCATTGTCGGCGATCTCAATCTCTTGCGATGCAATCGTTCCCAAGCTGGCGCCGACTGGCCGCCCCATCGTCAGGACGAGCGTTTCGTCGTCCTCGTCCAGTGCGTCGTCGGAGGGTTCGAGCTCGACACTGCCTGTCGTTTCTCCCGCCTCAATCACGATTGCTGTATCGCTGAGCGTGTAATCACCTGCGGTCGCCGATCCCCCGACCACTAGCGGGATCGTGACGCGGTGTCCGAGCGCCACACCATTTTGCAGCTCGGCCGTCACTGTCAGCGTCCCAGCTCCTTCCGCCGCCGTCTGCTGCGCTAGCGTGAACGACACCGGCTCGCCGATCACGACGTCGGCATCGACCGTCGTGCTAAGCCCTTCGCTATCGGTGACAGTCAAGGTGAGCGGGTATTCCCCATCGCTGGAATAGGTGTGCGAGACGGTGCTAAGATCGACTCCCGACGCATCGAGCTGCCCATCGCCGAACGACCACAGATAAGTGAGCGTATCATCGACCCCGTCGACGACTGCCGCACTTGCCGTAATAGGATTGCCCGCCGTCGCTGTAAAGAAGCTCGGCAGTACGACCTGCGGCGGAGCATCCAAGACATCGACGTCGGTCACGTACAGATCCGCATAAACGCCATCTTCATCCGCGGCAGCGACGCGTATCGTGTGCGACTGACCGCCTCGCACATAAACGTGCTCTTTTACTCCTCCGGAAGCGAATTGTTCGACATTTCCGTCACCCCAATCGACTTGAATCGTCGCTGTGTCATCGCCGGGGTCATCAACGGCGAGCGTCAGCGCATAGGCTTCCGCTTCGTGGGCTGACGATGAGGGGACCCCACTGACGGTCGGAACTACATTCGACACCGTCACCGTTTCCGTCGTCGTCCAGCCGCCCCCCGGTTCAACGAGCGAGACCTTGTCGTCAACGGCCAGAGTCACGTTGTAGGCACCGTCATCCGCGTAGCGATGGGTAACGACCGCCCCACTCTTGAACGTTCCGTCCCCGAGGTTCCAAACGTAATCGAGCGGATCACCATCGAAGTCGAGGGATGCCGACGCGTCGAAGATGATTTCTGCGCCTTCGACCATGCCCTCGGAAGGCGGAGTGACCTGAAAGCGTGCCTCGGGCGGCGTGTTTTCGACGTTTACCAGCGCCGACGAGACACTAACAGGACCGCTTCTATCAATCGACAGACTGCGGTCTCTGTCCCGGTCGTAGAGCTGATCGACGATCAACTGGAACTGCCCGGGCCCGTATTGGTCGAAGTTGAAGCTATACGACTGCGTGGCAGAGGAGTCGGTGCTGACAGTTTTTTTGTGAATCTCGGTGCCATCGTGCAGCACGCGAAAACGTGCGCTAAATCCCGACTTGTCCTGAATGTGCCAGCGAAATTCCTGCGTCTGCGCCGTGACCTGCCGTGTCGCTTCCGATTCGATAGAGATCTCGGGCGCTTCGTTGTCGTCGTCTTCGATGGTCAGCTTTGGCCTTTGTGATGCATCCAGGCTTGCCGACTTGTTTCCGCTGTCTTTTGTACTGCCCCATAGCTCAAACGTGCCCAGTCCCCAGCCGGGCCCGTAGGTGAAACTTCCTTGATCCTCATCTTTAGCCGGAAACAAGTTCACGCCCGATCGCTTGATCCTAGCAGTGGTTCGAAGCGGCGCGCCGTCCGGATCGGTGGCATTCCACGAAAGCTTAGGCCGCTGCGCGTCGGTGAACGTGCCGGTACCACTGGCCGAAATCATTGGCGGGTTGTTGCCGCTGGCGCTGTTCAGAACATGCACCTCGGTCGTATTGCTGCCTGTGGACCACTGCTTGATCGCGATCAGATCGTCATGGCCGTCGCCTGAGATGTCCTTGAATTCGAACTCGAAATTCGCCCCGGTCTCGTGGAGCACTGTTCCGGTTGTGGGCAGCACGTAGGTTTGAAAGTCGGACGGCCAGCCCGCGGCTTGAATCTCGGTCGATTTTGTGGTCGCGCCGCGCTTGCGGATCCCGACAATGTCTTGATTCGATCCGAGAACCA
>JBBDHZ010000271.1:0-10490 GCA_040880645.1 Minisyncoccota bacterium | reverse complement strand
ACATCACCCCACCGCACAACCCCATCCCGCGACTGGCTCTGGTGTACGGTTACGTCGCCACGTGGTAATGCCTGTTGTTGCCTGGCCGTCAAAGATAAATCCGTGGGGCCGCTTGAACGTAAAGTCCTCGTCGATCGAGTGTGGTTCCTCACGGTTGAGTTGCTCGATAATCCGCTCGTTGCTCAGGGAGCTCTCTTGGCCGGATTGTTCTTCGTCAGCGAGATTGACATGCGTGAATTGCTGAACAAGACGCGAGAGTTCGGATGACAACGCGTCAAATGCGGCAAGCTTGGCGTTGTAGTTTCGCTTGAACTCGACCCCCTCTTCGAGTGCCTCGTCATCGTTGTGATCGATCGACAGCCAGATGTCGTCGGACAACGCCAGCAGGTTCTCTCGAACCGCCTCAAGATCCTGGAGTATTTGCAGAGTGCGTTCAGTCATCCTTAACTGGTCCCTTCGGAACATAGTTGTATGCTGCCCATCCAGCCGGCATCGACCCAGTTGCTTTTTCTACAAAATACCGGAATGTGTCACATCTCTTCAAATGTGAAAGGTCTTGTAGGTTCTTTGCAAAGCCAGCTGCTGCAGCTGCTGCGTTGAACCGAAACCCATTTTTCTCGTAGAGGCGAATCAGATATCGTTTTGGCGAGTCAATGGTTAGAGGCCTTGCAATTTTCTTTATCTTCGCAGCATGGGCGGTCGACATAGTTGCGGAAAGCAGCCGATGATCGTGCAAGACCCAGGTCTCGATTTCACGCTCGATGCATACCAGCTCGACTTTCGATAAATCGACATCCTCCGAACGAAGCTGATCGAGAACGTGCTCTCTTTCGATATGCCAGCATCGCTTCTTGGCAAAATTTTTATCAGGGGTCCAAGGTGGGTTTTCGTCCCACAACACGATTACTCGATCACAACCTTCAGCAAGTAACTTCGCCGTGACAATTGCCGCATCACGTAATAGAAACTTCTTGTTGACCATCGTTTCGATGAAGCATTTAATCTCTATTCCAGTCTCTGCCGCGACCAACTCAAGTAATCGTGGGCAGAACTTTTCTTCAAGCCCTTGGGTGGTGCATTCAACAATCAGCCCTAACTTCACTTGTTGCCATCCCTTTTTGCAAGTCGTCCCATCGTGTACAGACGCCCCGGTGAGAAGTCATTTGCCCAACTCTCAAGAGCCTTTTCATCCGGCCGATTAAACCTTGGCTCACCATCCTCACGTTCGACAACAATTAAGTGAGATAGATCAAGAAGGTCTAACAGATACGGCGAATGCGTTGTCAGCACGATTTGAGTTGCACCCGTTTCCCCGGCTGCGCGAAATTCCTCGACAAGCAGCGCCAGCGTCCGCGGATCCAGTCCGTTCTCGATTTCCTCAATAACAAGCAAAGGTGGCGGGTTGGGATGCCTCAAACAGGCGAGCAGAGCAACAAAGCGGAGCGTACCGCTGGACAGCAGCCAACCGGGAACTTCGAAGTCTGATTCCTTCAAGTTCAAATAGACCGCACGCTCCAACTCTGAAGTCATCTTCGGCTGCAAGTCCGTCGCGTACGGAAGCACGTAGGAAAGCGATTGAAGGATCCCGTCGAAAGCGTTCAGATCCAGTTCACGAATCTCGTTCAGGTAGGCGGCGACATTGGAACCGTCGCGATTGAGTCGGACACGGCTGGACGCTCGACGCTGTGGCACCGGATTACCCATCGCGTCGGCGTTCATCGACAGGAATTGCCAATCGGCCAGTTCGTGAATCTCGAATAGCGATTCGCCGGGCTCCAATTTGCGGACGCGCATTATCTTGGAGAGTTCTTCGTGAGATTCGGTGGGACCACCGTGCTTCGCGCGACTGCATCGACCATCGTCATGCCGGGTCCAGATCTCTGTCAAGCGATTGATCTTGCTGGTCAGTTTTTCTCGATAGATGGCGATATTGTTGAACCCATTCTCTGCCGCAATGAATTGCTCGCCGCGGAACGAATCTCCCGCCCAATCCCATGCAAACGAAAATTGCATCGGATGTGATCGCCGGAACTGACCCGGCTCGATCTCCTTGGCGGTCCGCTCCGGCGACTTATTCCAGACGTGCTCAAAGCCTTTCCAGCGAATCATGGCGGAATCAAGATCATCGACGACAATGTCGCGAAAGGTCTCAAGCGCCTCGATCAAACTGCTCTTTCCGACCCCGTTGTCGCCTATGAGGCAAGTTAACCATCCGAATTTCACCTTTCCACTGTCGCGGATCGCTTTGAATTGTTTGGCCTCGAACATCGACAGGGGTGGTTTCTTTTTCATACCAGCAATCCTCGTTGGACGTCGCGGAAAGCGTTTCGCGTCGCGAGTTTGTCGGGATCGGGAACAATCGGAAAGGTATCCAAGATGTGAGCGAATTGTTCCTCAGTTAGCCCGTAGATGGTCGCAACGATGGCGTCGAGTTCCGCTCGCAGGCGTTGACGACTGGCGTGGTCAGTGACGCCGGCGGCGTGGCTACCGATTCCAACGTCAGCCGCCAGTTCGTCGTATTCCGGCGTCGTGCAGATCAATTTGGCGGAGCGTTCGACAATCTCGTCGAACCATTCGTCGCTCGGTTGAAGACGAGGAACAGGCAGTTGGTAAACGTAAAACATGTTCATGTTCGTCAGAATTTTCTGCCGAATCGACCAGTCGCAGACAAAGCTTCCCATGAACGCGGCGCAGCACAGTAGCTCTGATCGCGAATAGCGGTGGATTTGGCTGAAGTAGCCTTCGTCGTCAATCGAGTTGTCGTATGGCATCGTCACAATCAGGGAGTCACCCGCAAAGACTCGTGGCGGAATGATCGAGACGACCAACGCCCGTTCGTGGGTTGCGCCCGTGACAGCACGAAATCCCAGCCGATAGTCTTCATATCCAAGCTGCAAATCATTTTCGGTGACGGCATCATCCTCGTACCCGGCGTCTCGCAGAAACTTCTTCGCCTGTTTCAGTCTGGCCGACAGTAACATTTGTCGCCCCTTCTTTTCGTCAATGAAATATCGAGGCTCTTCTCGACCGTGATCGAATAACCAAATCATCTTGCCTTCGTAAAGCGGAATTCGGTTCGGTGATGCTGAATCGTAAAAAAGGTGGCTACTATTGGTCATGTCGAATTCGCGGAAGAACTTGATGCGCCAGGCTCCCTCGATCTCGTCACCCAGCAGCGGAAACTTTTGCAACTTCTTCGCGATCGTGACGTCCGTTGAAGAAGCAAACTCCATGACCGACAGCGAATCGGGAGACAATTTCTTAATTAGATCCACAGGGATGTCGATACCCTCATTCTCAGGAAATCGCAGTAAATCCTTGACATCTAACCGCATGAATGCAGCAGGAAACTGTTTCGTGTTTCCACCTTTCTCGAAAGTTAGAACAACGAATTTGAAACTGCGATGAACCTTTTCAAAAATTTCCTTGCGGTTTTCAAATCCGAATAGACCGGTTACCTTGCTCTGGGTAAACAGCATTTTGCGCAACTGCATCGTTCCCAAATCAGAATAGATTCCGCTTGGGATTACGATTCCGCAATCGCCGCCGTCGCGCAGCAGGTGAAAGCATCGCTCAACAAACAATTTGTAAAGGTTGATATCGGTCCCAGATTTCTTTCCGTTGACAATGCTGATTTGGTTCTTGTATTCCTCAGCTGAACGAAAATACGCTGACTGATGCGGAAAACTACTGGCGTAGACAAGGTATTCCTTGCGGATGTCCGGATCCGACAACAGGTTCGCCAATCGCTTCTCGAAATTTTTGATGTCGGTTCCACGACGTTGAACTTCGGGGTCGTAGTCGTAGCAAAACTCTTTCGCAATTGGCTTGAAAATTTCCCAAGGGGGATTGGTGATGATGGCGTCAAAACCCCCACGTTCGTTCAGAATTTGAGAAAACTCAAACCCCCAGTGAAAGGGTTGCAGCAACTCGATGTCATCGCTCTTGAGCGGGCGCTTTTTGGCTTTCCCCGCCTTGCCTTTGGCGTCATCCCAGGTGGCTTGCTCGAATTGGATGCCGAGGGACTTAAATTCGCCGAGCAAGATGTCGTTCAACTTGGGAATCGACTCACGACGGACTTTTTCGATCGCATCACGTAGCATCAGCAGGCGTTCGGCCTGACCGCCCGCGTCGTCGTCGCCCGGCTTAAACGAATGTTCGCGGTACAACGCGATACTCGCCGCTTTATCCGCTAGAACCGCTTGGTACTCTTCGGCAATGAAGTCGCCAATGAAGCTTTGCGTGACGTCGCCGCGACGGGACTTTTCATCTTCTCCAAAGCGACTGGCATCGACTTCGGTCAGTCCGATCAGCGAATTGCCGGCCATGATATTGAAGTCAATGTTTGGCAACGGTTCGAGATGATCCACGTTTTCTGCGGACGCCACGAGTGCTAAAAAGAGACGTAGTTTTGCTATCTCCGTGGCTTCCTCCATGATATCAACGCCGTACAAATTGTCGGTAATGATTCGCTTTTTTATGAAATAGCCGATATTAGGATGGTCACGTTGCACCTTACCCAGCCAGTGTTCAAGGTTTGCATCGCCGAGAAACGGTATTCGTCCAATGACAGCGGAATATACGCTGATGAGTGTCTTCATCGCCGCGACCAAGAATGCGCCGCTTCCGCACGCGGGATCGAGCAAACTTAGTCGGGGGAGGACCTCTTTCAGTAAATGTTTGCAAAGCGGTGCGTCCAAATTTAGTAACAAATCCATCAATGATCCGAATGGCTCCTCATCGTCATTGCTGAAGTCCGAGACCGCTTCGAGAATTAGCCGATTGATCGTTCGCTCGCAGAGGTACTCGGTGATTTCGGTACGGGTATAATAGGCACCGAATGCCTTTTGGTTGATGTACTTTTCAAAGATATAGCCAAGCACATCCGGATTGATTTCGTCGGCTTTGCCTCCTGGCGTGTCATCAAGATGCCAAGTGTATCGCTCGAAAAGATCAAACAAATTCTCGAAGGCTTGATCGGGTACTTTGATCTTAGCGTACAGTTCTTGCTCGATTCGATGGGGCAAAAATAGACCGCCATTGAGATACTTGATGTCGCCGATAAAGTTGCACGCTTCCCGCGAACGGTTCTCAGGGTGTTTGGCAAAGCCTTCGAAAAATAGCGCTTGCAAGAACTCGCTGTAGTAGCGATTCTTTCCCCGCTTTTTGGACTCGTTGAGTTTGTCGCGAAGATAGCTGGTGTTCCCACCATCGAGAAACCCAGGCGGCTTCATTTGCAGGAAATAGATGAACATGAGCCGATTGATAAGCACCGACGCATACCAGCGGCGCTCGCGATCATCGTGAATACCCTTAATGTCTTCCAGGAATCGGACATGTTCGACTTGAAAGTCGCCAAAGAATTTCTTGGTGGTTTGCTCGACATCCAGGGCGTCGCGGAGTCGATTCGCGACTTCGACAACACTAATTGGCCCGTCGGCATCGAAGTCGGCAAGTTCAAAAACCATTTGGTTGAGTTTGCCAAGAAATAGATCGCCGGGTTGCCCCTTGCTGTAGTAGTGATTGTAGGGCTTGGACTTGCCGTCAACTCGCTTAATCCAATACCACAGGCTTTGCGATCGCTCCTGGTCAACAAAGATTAACAGGTTTTCGTGATAGAGCTTTGTGACTTCATGCTGGAATAGCTTGCGAGTTTTCGCGTCCGGTATTCCGCCAGTACTGCTGGCAACTTCCAGGACAACGACACCGGCGAGCTCCGCAATGGGCCGCGCGTCATAGTCGCTGGCAGCGATTCCCGAAATAACTGGAATGGTTGATCGGGACCAGCCGAGCTCTTCAGCGAACAGTTGATCGAATGCAAAGTCATTGAGCAACCGCCGGGTCCGGTTTAAATTTATTTTCATAAGGATTCGTCTATTCGACCTTTAACCCCATCGAGCAGATGATCTGCGTATTCTGGTGTTCATTTTCATCACCGGCGATGATGCAAAGCCGTCCTTCTGCACGTAGCTCCAGGATGCGTTGGGCAAGATCAGCATCCGTTATACCGGTCTTAAGGAGGCGATTGAGTATGTCAACTGCCAATGGACGCAAAGGGTGCCCATATACATCGCCGATCGCTCGCTCAAGCTCCTTGACGTCAAAAAGTGGCTCGTTGACTTTTACAGCGTCCACGAAACGCTTCATCCGTTCATAAACGCGGAATCGGGCGCCGGAAGGGCGGCCGAGCTGACCACCGGCGTGTTTCTCTTCGGTTGCAATAACTTCAACGCCGCTGCGAACCAACTCGTGATGTTTTTCTTGTCGCGGCAATGCGGGAGTGTCCGGCTCGCAAGCAGCAGCCTTCAGAATTGCGTATTGAGACTCGCTTACGTTGTCCCCATTCTGATTGATCCATGCGAGTGCATTAGTGCGTTCGGTGGTGCGCGCATAAACCAACACACCGTCAGGTTTTCCTTCGGTCGGCTCGTGTGCCTTGGTGGCGTAGACAACACTGGGCAGATTGGGCACGACGTTCGCCAATCGCGGGTCAGCCTTGATGGCATTGTCCCAAATTTGGAATGCGTACGACGACAAGTCGATCTCGGTGTCGGCCTCACCATCGAGAATGCCGGCTTGCTCGTTGTAAAGGTCGATGAGGTTCGGCTCGGTCGGGTCATCCTCGAAGAACGCTTCATCGGTACCCACAACTTCCGCGTTTTCACGAAGCCGTTGCTGGACGCGACCACGCAGACGGATGATGCGTTCGACGCCGGCGGCTGGAAGAAACGTGTAGCACAGGATGTCGTCTGCTTGTTGGCCGATCCGATCCACACGACCGGCACGTTGGATCAAGCGAATGATCGCCCAGGGAATATCAAAGTTGACGACGACGGCCGAGTCCTGCAGGTTCTGACCTTCGCTAAGCACGTCCGTTGCGATCAAGATTCGCAGTTCTTCACGGGGCGAAATGCGATCGTCTTTCTTGTTGCTAACGGGACTGAATTTCCAGGCTACGGCCGTCGAGTCTGTTGTTTGTCCGGTAACCACTCCGACACCATCGGCCCCACGTGCCTCAAGTTGCTGCTTCAGATAGTAAGCGGTGTCGGCGAACTGCGTGAACACGAGCACCTTGTCCGCAAAATGGTGCTTTGACACCAAATCGTGCAGTGCGTTCAACTTGGAATCGGTTTCCGATTTCCAGAATCCGCAGTCTTTTAATAACTTGATCAGCGACCTTGCGTCTTTCCGCAGGTCTCTGGCTAACTCGGGCACAAAGCGAACGGCGGGCAGCCATTTGAAGCGACGTTTAAATTTACCCGCGTAAAGCAAGTAAACCGACGCGGAAGCTTCGGCATAATCCTCTTCGCTGCGCGAAGTTACGTTAGCGAAATCGCTTGAGTCGCCGCTATCGGTGCTTTCGTCGAAAAGGTCGAACTCCTCATCGTGAAAACTGGCGTCCAGCAGTGACGCGTCTTGAGACCCGATCGGAATATCGAGGTCATTTTCTAAGGCGTGCAGGTAAACGAAATTTCGGAGGATGTGCCGCTCGATTGACTGAAGGAACGCAAACCCGCTGCTCTCCAGCCGCTTGAAAAGGTTTGTCCGGCAAAATCCCATCAAACGCTTGCCGGCTCGTGACAGGTCATTGATGACGCGCGCCTCGGCCGGCTTCGGTGGCTGTTTTGGAGTCTCATGAATGTAATTACCCAGTCCGTATCGCGGCAATTCGAGACGGTTGATTCGACGAACAACGGCATCGCTGTACAACGATGCATACTGATCCGATGGGTCGTCATCATTGAGGCCAAATCGAACGGTTTTGGGGACCCGAGTTGGGAAAGGGGCGCGCGAGCCATCGCTGAACGTTAGATAAGGCCTGTTTCTGCCCGAACGTGCGTGATCGCAAGATGAGCACCTGGCTTCGCTTGCCAAAATTCGAGTGCCACATTTGCCACAATCGACATCCGCATAGTTCTGTTTAACGAATGTTCGAGTACGGCGAACCATGTAGAGACGCATTAATTCTCGCCAGTCGTCGGCCTCTTCGCTCTTTTCAAAGGCGGCCAGAGATTTCGGGCTGCACTGATGTCGGCGGATGAATTCGGTTTCTCCGATCTGCCGGATGTATTCTTCGGGACGAACACCAAGGTCAGCGTCCTCTTTTAAAAATAATCGAAGTTGATTAGAAAGATCGACGTAGTTCTTGTTGTAGGGTGTCGCGGTAAGTAGAACGACCTTGCTGTCGTTAGCGGTGATGTAATCTTGAATTATGGCGAACCGCCTTCCCTCTCGATTTCGGAGGTTGTGGCTTTCGTCAATCATGACCAAACGATATCGACGCTCGTGGGGGAGATCCCTCTGCACACGGCTGATGGACATTACTTTCCCGCGCAGCCCAAACCGTTCACGGTAATCCCGCCACATCGGCTCAAGGTTCTTGGGGCAGATGATAAGCGTCTCGATGCCTTGCTCGTCCTCGATCATTCGGGCGAGGGCAGTCGCCATCATCGTTTTCCCTAGACCGACGACATCCCCAATCATCACCCCCCCGCGTTTGGCAAGGTGGTGAGCGGCAATTTTTACCGCGGCGGTCTGAAAATCGAACAGGATTTTCTCGAAGTCACGCGGCAGACTAAATTCCTTCAATCCTGAGCGAGCTTCCTCGGCAAGGTGAAACGCAATTTTTAAGTAGATATGGTATGGGAGGCGATCTTCGGGACTCGCCCAGCTTTCGTCGATGATGTCGGCCAGTTCTTTGGTAATGTCGATGCACCAACGGTCATCCCACCGATCTTCAAACCAATCTCTTAGCTTTTCGCAAGCGTCATGATCTAAGACGTCGATATTGAGTTCGCCTTGGCAATGGAGACCAGCGAACGTCAGATTGCTGCTGCCGAGAAACCCGATGATGGGATTGTTCGGATCATTGCGAAAAGCGAGATAAAGTTTCGCATGCAAACGGTGCCGCAGGAACAGCTTGACTCGAAGCTTCCCAGCTCGCAGCTGCGCTGCAAGCCTGCGAAGCCCGGCTTCGTCTTCATTTGTTGGTGCGCCCAGCATCAGCTGTTTGCGAAACTCGGCCGCGAGTTCGCGTTTTTCCTGAATTGCCGTTTGGTTGTCCATCCCGTCGGCGTCGTGGACGACCGCAAACGCCTCTTCTAATTCATCTTGGGGTAGCGTTTGCATTCCAACGAGCAATCGGCAGCACTCACCATCTTCCCCACTCCACTGGTCCACCAACGCATCGATCGTCTTCCAGCCGCGCAGGTTGAAATATCCCACGCAAAAATCTGCTCGCTCCGACACGGTGAGCGTCTCTTTGAGGGCCGGCAGGAGTGATTGGTCGATGTTGTCGAAGACTCGTGGCATTGACGTGCCCAAATGTCCCTATTGCGTAGATTTACTGGACGAACCGAGCATTGCGTACTGTTCCGGTTCCGCTCGCTCGGCTATGTTGACCAACGTGTGCAACCAGTCTACGGAGCGATTCAACCACGAACAAGCAGGCGACGTCATGCGACTTGGAGATCGAATTCGCGAGCTCCGAAAGGCGAAGCAGTTGACTTTGCGACAGTTGGCATCGCGTGTCGACGTCGGGTACACGTATCTTTCTAAAGTTGAGAACGACAAACTGGGCAAGGGACATGGGCCGTCTGAAACGCTGCTCCACAGGCTGGCCATCCAACTCGATGTCGATGAATCCGAACTAATGGCACTTGCCGGCAAGGTTCCTCGCGTTGTTTACGAGCGGGCTCTTGCTCGTCCAGAAGCGTTTCTCGCGATTGCAGAGCTTGACGACGTAAGCCTTGATGCGTTGATGAGGAGCATGTCGAGAACGACAAATAAAGCCCGCAGGTGATTCTGCGGCCTGAGGATCGAGGACCTTTGACAGTACGGACGGTGCTTCCGATGTGCAAACTCTGGCGCTTCGCACGCCCACCTCGCCGACGGGATGAAGCGTATCGAGCCGATGCTGACCCTGATGTACGAAGCGATTCGGCAACACGATTTGCAGTCGAAGTTCTATCACGCCGACGAAACAAGGTGGCGTGTTTTTGCTGAAAAAGCTGGAAAAGTCGGGCGCAACTGGTGGCTGTGGCTGTTCGCTGGGGAGGACTCGGTAGCGATGATGTTGTTCTCGATCTTCGCGACGCTGGCCCGGTGGAAAATAAATCCGCTGAGTTGGCTGAACTGGTACTTCGAGGCCTGCGCGGCCAACCGCGGAAAAGCTCCAGCGGAGCCAGAGGCGTTTTTACCCTGGAATCCTAGCGAAGCTCGTCGTGCTGAACTACGAATATCCTCGCCGCGTAGCCCAAACCCGAATACTTCGTAGTTCGGTCAACGCCTTGATCAGGCTCTTGCCCAAAAGCACTCGCGGGCAGCGATCCCAGAAAATGTCGCCGCACCCGCGCTCGATGCTGCGCAGTGAGATCCACACCGTCGGCGAATATTTACGTGGTGCAGCTTTTAAGTTCTGTGTTGACGTGTATTTACATCATTCTCCCTCTGGGAGAGTCGAGCGTCAGCGAGGAGAGGGTTCCGGACCG
>JBBDHZ010000270.1:0-10590 GCA_040880645.1 Minisyncoccota bacterium | reverse complement strand
CGCGCTTCGGAATAGGCCGACCGGCGCGGCGGGCTATCACGCCGCATTCAGTCGTGGATTGTCCTCCCCAAGACATTGCCAGTCAAGCTTTTCCAACTTCGAACGTCCGGTGCCTGTCGCCGGGATAGGCCGACCCGGATAGCTCAACCCAAGGTTAAGAGTCGATTCGAGTGGGAACTTGATCGCATCGGTCGACACGGATTGGCAAATCACACGTTTGTAGGCGTGGCGACGAAAATGGCCCGGCAAGGCGTTCGAGTCTTGCGACCTACCAGACCTACCGGGCCGGTTTTTCATTCGGCCGAACTGCAAACAGCCCGACACGCTCGCGAAGGCCTGGACTTTACACTTGGCACACTCCGCAGGGCAGCCCTGGCGGGAATCTGGCCTGTGGATTCTGGCGTGACAGACATCAGCGTCCGCCGCAAAGTGCTCGCCACGCGGAAACCGATATTGTTGTTGCGGTTGTCCGGGTTGTTGTTGTTGCGGTAGGCCGACCGCACATTGTGTGCGTTGTTGTTGAACGACCCGCCGCGCAACACGCGGCTTAACGGCCTTCGCCCACTGGGAACCGATTGTAATCGCCCGGCTCGGCTCTTGGAAAGGCGCAACCCCGTGACGACGGCCAATATTTTTCGCACGCCGCCTTCGGCGGCAATGGGTAAGGCGGTAAAGGGGATCAGTTGTAAGTCCTCGCCACGCGGAAACCGATAACGCTGAAGCGGGCGTCCGGGATGACGTTGAAGCGGTAGGCCGACCGCACATCGAGTGCGAAGCTGTAGAACGACCCGCCGCGCAACACGCGGCCACGGTGTCCTGGGCTCCACGGAGAGTTGCACCATTCCCAAACATTGCCCGCCATGTCCTCGAGTCCGAAATCCCGGCTCCTCGACCCAGGGAACAAGCCCACGGGGCTAGTGACACCAAGACCGGCTTCAATGCTATTGCAGATGCCGTCTACCCAGTCCGGCCCCCACGGGTATTCAAGTCCCTCCCGACCGCGCGCTGCCGCCTCCCACTGTTGCTCGGTCGGCAAGAACCCTCCGGCCCACTGGCAGAAGGCTTCGGCTTCGTAGAACGAGACGCCGACAACCGGCTGATTCGGTGCATTAAATCGTGCGTCGCGCCAATGCCGGGGTGCGGAAATCGCCTTCTCTTCTTTCCACTTCCAGCCTTCTTTCGACCAATGCTTGGGCTGTGTGTAGCCGCCGTCCGCGACGAACATCGCGAACTGGTTGTTGGTGACCGGGTATTTCGACAGCAGAAACGGTTGGTCGATCTTCTGCTTGCCGTCCTGATAGGCGTACTCGTCCGCCGGGATCTCGACATAAGCGGACCGATCCCGCAAATCGGTGACGATGCGTGGATCTCCCAAGCGGCCCAAGGCAAGTCCCAAGGTCTGGCGGGCCTGGACTTCGACTTCATGGTCGATCGCGGCCAGGCAAATGCTCTTGAATTTCTCTTCGACATCAGCCCGCAAGCGATTGTCGCGGCCCAGCATCGTTTCCAAACAATCGGCCGCCACGACAGCCAATCCGATCGTATCGTGTGTGATCTGTTCGACGATGCGATTCAACAGCCGAGTGGCTTGTTCACGCGAAGTCGCCAACTCGCTACTGAACAGGAACGAGAGCGTATTGCGCCATTCCTTAGTCTCCGCGCGTTCGCAGAACGTCGCGAACAACCGCTCCCGCTCGATATCGGCCAGGCGGCGGGCGGCCAGAAAATCCTGAAACGTAAAGTGGTAGTAGCCAGCCTTCTTATCGCCTCGCGACAACAACAGGCCGCTGCGCTGCAGCAATTCGTCGCGCGTCTCCAGGGCGTCCTTGTAGCCGGTGAACGTGACGGCGCTTTCGGCATGGTAGGTCTGGATCATCCGCTCGATGTCTTTGTACGACGTCTCGGCTTGCGGCGTGGTCCGCGATTGACCCAAACCGGCACCGGTATGCATGCCGTAGGCCACGACGCTCAGATGCTCCCGGGCCATTTCCAATTCGCCGATGTCATTGCGGTAGCGGTTGTACAGCACTTTGTCGACGATTTGGGCATACAAGTCATGCTTGTCCTGCGGCAGCCGCTTCCCCTGGTCGTAGATGACGCACATCGCGGTCAGCAGCATCGGATTGGCGGTCAACTGGGCCAGCTCCGGCCGCTCGGCCAAATGTTGCACCATGTCGGCGGCGGTCTGCGCGGCCTCGCCGGCATCGTCCTTCAAAATATGGAACCAGCGGCCGACCAGCAGCTTTTGTAGGGCCTCGTCCAGCTCGCGGATGGGAGCCTGAAGCATGGGGAGTTTGTGCGCCTGCTGCTCGTCGATGCCATAGGGCCGGCTGGTGACCAGCAGTCGGTTCCCTTGCTTTTGCCAAGAGGTGGCGGCATCGGTCAGGCCGGCCACTAACATCGCTCGCGGATAGCACGCACTGCGGCCTTCCCCATCGCGCAGCGGGACTTCGTCGACACCGTCGAAGATCAGCAGCGCCGAACCGTACTCCAGATGCGGCGTGACGTCTGCCCAATCCAAGCCGCCCGGACTGCTGGTATTCAGCCAGTTGCCGAGCGCAGCTTCCAATTCGGCTTGGGAAAGAACATCCCGTCCGGCGTCCTTGGGCAGATAGTTCCAGACGTTGCGTAGCGGAATCAGCAGCGGCAATCGCGGGGCGAGCGACTGCGGGAACGGCTCGACGTAACCTTGCGGCGCGGCGACCGCGGCCGGAGGAAGCGAACCGACGGCCACTAGCCACGCGACCCAACGACAAAACGTCGACTTGCCCGTCCCCGGATCGCCGGGTACGTACAACGAGTGTTTGTCGAGCTGTTCCAAGAGCAGTTGCGGTTGCTCGCGAGCTCTGCCTTGGCGCAGCGACTCTTCCTCGGCCACGCTCGTGATCAGCGGCACGTAGACGTGGTTCAACTTCACCGCATGGCCTTGCTGGAGTCCGACCCCCAACAGGTCGAGGTCGGCACATTGCCGCTGGAGCCAGTCGCGATAGGCCGGAGGGATTGTCGGCTGTTTGGATCGCACGGACATTTTGGCCCTGGGCGGAGTGTGAAGCTCTGCGTGACGTGCTTTCCAGTCGCTCAGCGCCTGGGACACCTTCCAGCCGAGATCTTCCGCGTTTGAGAATTTGGCGCGAACGCCGAGGCTGTCGATCCACGTCCTGAACGATTTGAGTTGTTCCACGTTGCGTAGAACTTCGGCAAGCAATTCCGGAGTCGCTTTGCCTTGCTCGATGGCAGCGGTCATGCGGAACTGCTCGGTGAGTTCCGTGGGCCACGCGTGCGCGTCGTCGACGAGAAAAGCGAGTATCTCCTTGTTCTCCGCTTTCGCCTGTTCGCATTCCAGCCAAGTGATGCTCTTGTGTTGGCCGTCGCCTTGATCGCTCGGCACCCAACCGTAACGATGCGCCACAATCACGACGACCACATCCGCCTCGGAGACCTTGTGCAAACACGCTTCGAGCGGTGCATGCTCGCCACTGGCGGCAAAGTATTCCATTTGGATCGGCAGAAACCCGGCGGAGATGGCCGCATCACGGGCCGCGGCGCGATGCTGCTTCAAGTCCTCCGAGGTCGAGGAAATGAAGACCTTGGGAACGCCTCGGTGCTGCTGTGTGCCCGGCTTCGCGGGGTCACTGCCAATCGTAACGACATTGCCGTCTCCCGAAACGATGACGCTGCTGGTGGCGTCTTGCCCGATCTTGATACTGCGGTCGCGACCATGCTTTTTGTCTTTGCTCATACTGCCAACCCGCACTAGTCCCACCGAACAAACCTTAGTTTCGCCGAAACGCGATTGTAGCGAACAGCCGCTCGCGAAGCAGGTATGTGTCGGCCTGACGTTCATCGTCTTGCAGGCTCACGTCGCATCCAACCGCCGACCAACCGGCCGATCTCGTCGATGGCCTTGGCGGCAAATCCGTAGCTTGTCACACGCAGGTCTTGGTGATGACCACCAATTCTTGCTCTTGTTTCATCGACGGCCTCCGTTGTTTTGGGAAATCACACGCAATCCGATCGTTCAAAAATAAATCGCACGCCGCCTTCGGCGGCAAAGGGTAAGGCGGTAAAGGGGATCAGTTGTAAGTCCTCGCCACGCGGAAACCGATAAGGTTGAGGCGGTAGAACGGGTCGTTGCTGTAGAGGCGGAAGGCCGACCGCACAACGCGTGCGTAGTTGTTGAACGACCCGCCGCGCAACACGCGGCTTATGTTGTCCAAGACGGTCAAATCCTCCGCGACAAGACTCGTCGCATACTCTTGGTGATAGACGTCTTGACACCACTCAAAAGCGTTTCCGTGCATGTCAAAAAGTCCCCAATCATTTGGCTTCAGACTCCCGAGGGGCAGGGGTTCAGCGGCACCGTAGCGAGCGAAGTGCGGCAGCAACGCTTCGGATTCCCCGGAAGACCAACGCGTGTTCGTTCCTGCTCGGCACACGTACTCCCACTCGGCCTCCGTCGGCAGCCGGTAGCCGCGCAGCTTGGGCTCGTCCTGCCACTTCTTGATCTTCATCCCGGACGCATACTTGTCCTCGTCGTTTTGCGCGTAGCACCACTGGTCATTGCTCAGGCCCTCCTTTTTGCTCATCCAGTTACAGTACGCCGCCGCCAGATACCAGCTCATTTCACGCGCCGGAAAATCACGGTTTTCTTTCGTACTTACGATTTGATCCAGGATTGCAATGTCATCGTCGGCCAGCTTGGATTTGAACTCTCGCGCAAAATCCTCGTCATTTGCCATGTCTTGCATGTCCCGAATGCTGATCTCTTTCGCGGAGATTGCGAACTGCCATTCAATCGTCTCGTCATCATGGAGCTGCTCGTTTTTATTCCGACCGATTTCGTTGGGTGGCGAACCAACGCGGTTTTGGGATGGCTTGGACACAATGATCATGGTCTGTCCGAATTGATTAACGTACCAACGCTGTTCGTTGCTGGCGGGCTTGGCCGTCGCTCGCAACCGCTCCGGTAGCGCGCGATATTGCTCTGCGATTTCCTTCAGCCGGGTATCGCGGGTCCACTGATTTAGCGTCCACTCGGCCGCACCATGAATCCCAGGATCGGGATCGTGTTCAAACCGGTCGAGCAAAGCGGACGCGGTCGACGTCAGCTCGCCCAACGAAATTGGATATGGCGGAAACTCGCCAAGAGCGAGAATGACGGCTTGCCGCACCGAGGGCGTAGGGTCCGAAAGAGCCGGAATCAGCCGTTCCGTCTCGATGCCTAGTTCTTGAAATCGATGCATCAGATGCGTCCGTAGCGTTGGATCCTCGCCCGTTGCCAATAGTGGCCAAACCTTGTCCGAGTGGTTGGCGACCAGCAATGCAACCGCGGCGTTCGCCTGCCGCCGGAACAAAGCCTCGTTTTGGCTTACGAACTGTGCAGCGTTGTCGCCCACCGGAATTTGGGACGGCTCTTCTTTGAGCACCTTTTCAAGTTGCTCGATCACCTGCACGGGATCTTCGTTTGGATCGACCAGAAAGTCCTGCCCCGCCGGTCGTGGGCCAGTACGAGGCAATCTAGCCGCCAGAGGCCGAAACGTCTGTTCGCTGTCCGCGTGATCGACCAGCAATTCGGGCAACTTGCTCGAGGGCAGATACTCTGCGAGCACGACGGCCGCATTGGGTCGCAGGCTAACTCGGTTCTCGTCTTGGCTTTTGTAGATTTCTTCGATTCGGGGCACGAGCTTCGTCTGCACCGGTTCGAGCGCGGCCAGCCACTTTCCCAGCACCACGGGATTCTGCCGCACCAATTGTTCCGCCACTTCCGCATCGATTGCGTTCCATTTTTCGTTCCCCGAATCAAACTTTGCCAAGGCTGCGACCGCGCGAAACCACGCGATCCGGTCTTGGTTTGGTAGGTCGTCCCACAAGCGATTGAGTTCCAGACGGTCAAATTGAGTGGCAAGCTGATCGCGCAGCAGGAGGAACTCGTCCAGGTCAAGCCCCGGTTGTAGCATAAGCTCTTTCAAGGGAGTTATCTGCTCACGGTCGCCTGCCAAGGTAAGTAAGCCCAGCCGAATTCTCGCGTTCTCGTTGGATACCAGCCTCTTGTTCTTTAACTCCTCTTGCAGCAAGGGAATGACAAGTTTGTTGTTGTCCTCTAGCTTCTTGAGGCTTTCGAGAATTGACAGCACAGCATCGGGTTTCGCCGATCGGAGGTTATCAATTTGCGCGGCGATCACATCATTACGCGATTGGATCGCGGAGCTACGCGAAACCAACGCGAAGACAAGCGCCACGATCGCCGCGGCGGCCGTGCATCCGGCGATGCCAACCGAGACTCGCAAAATCCATTGCTGGCGTTGCTCCTTCGTGACTCGAGTCCTCTCCGCCCGGTCCGACGCCACAAAAAAATCCATCTGCAACGGATTCATTTCGTTTCCCACCCGCTGCTGGAATTGCCGCAACAGATTCAAATTCGGCGGACGCCAGAGAGTGCCGTCAGGTCGCTGTTGCTGGTCCCAGCGGCGTGTTTCCTCGTCCAAGCGGCGGCTGAAGCGGATGTCTTCCCGGTTTTTGTTCAGCCATTCTTTCAATTCGTCCCAACGGTCAATCAACGCTTCGTGCGTGACTTCCGCCGTATCCCCCGCGCCCTGTTCGTCCGTCGACAGGGTCAGCAAACGCGTGTCACGGCCTGCAAAGCGGCGGATCACGCGTTCCACATCGCTGGCATCTTCGTCCACCGAAACCAGGTTGCCGACCATGGTGCGACGCCGCGTGTCGCGGGTGCCTTCGCCCAGTTGTACCAGGCCCAGAAACACGCGTTTGGCAATTCGCTTGTCCGCGTCGTTGAGCGCGTCGTAAATGCGTTGTGCTTCGCCGGCCAACGCGCCACCGACGCCGCCGATGTTGCGATAGGTGACGGCCGGCTCGATGCCTTTGGTCAGGCCGTCCCAGATGCGGGTCAGGGCGAACTGCAGCAGCGGCAACGCACCCTCGCGATCCTTGGTGTCGTTGATAAGCAGGTTGACGGTCGCTTCGTCCAGCGGATGGCCCGCCAACTCCGCCGGCTTCTTGATCGCCGCCCGCAGTTCCTCTTCGGTCATCGCGGGGACCATGATGTGTTGCTCTTCGCTGCAGATCAGCGTGTTCAGCGCGGCGTGCTGTTGTGTCTCTCCCAGGAAGTCGGTGCGCAGCGTGATCACGACACTGACGCGACCGCTGATGTCACCGGCGACATGCAGCAGGTTTTCGATGAACGCCTCGCGTTCCATCTTGTCGTCGCACAGCGAATAGATCTCTTCGAACTGGTCGACCAGCACGATCAGCGGACCTGCGGCGAGTACCGATATGTCATCCGCTATGCGCCGCAGTCCGTCGTATTGGCCAACGTCGTTCTTGAGTTTCAGTTCCGCTGTGAATTCGCGTTTCTTGGCGGTCGGCACAGAGTCGCCGGTCGCGACCCGAGCCAACACGTGTGCCAGCGCCTCGATCGGATGCGAACCGGGTGTGAGCACGGCGACCCGCGCATCTTTCCAGCCAGGCAGCGGCCGGCGGGCAAGTTCCGGGATCAGGCCGGCGCGGGCTAGAGATGACTTGCCGGACCCGGACGGCCCGAGGATCGGCAGCAGTCGGGGCCGGCCAGGCTGCGAGTCCGACTCCTGCAAATCACGGAGCTTGTCCCACAGTCGCGAGATTTGTTTTTCCCGGCCGAAGAAGCGATCCGCATCTCCCTCGTGAAAGGCGTGCAGCCCCATGTACGGATTGGGACCGATCTCGGTCGCAGGCGGCGGCTCTGCCAGCTCGCGCCGCTCGACGACCGACTGATAGATGACGATCTTGACCTGGTTATTGTCTCCCGTGACAAACGCATTGCCGCTGGCATCGCGGCCGACGCTGATGCCGCGGTCGTCTGCCGCCTGTCCCGCCGAGGTATCACCGGGCGTCATGGGATCTGTAGCCATCGATCGAACTCCGAATCAAAGTTTCAGGCCGACAAGTGGCAGTAGTTTGTGCCAATTGTCGCCCAGCCACGAGACAACGTTGCTGATGTGCCCCTGGAGGCTGGCGGCGGTCCCAGCAAACGCGTCCGCCTGCTGCGCGTACTTGAGGGCTCGCGCGACGGCAGCACCAACTTCATCCCGATCAGGATCGGACTTCTGGGCTTCGTCTTCGGCATCCTCCAACGCGCGCTCGATCTTGTTGGCATCCGCCGACGGCAACTGGCGAAGCAAGTCGCGAAGGGCGCTGAGTTCGGCCTGAATGTCGACGTTCTGAGCAGGTGGCAGCGTGGTTTGCGTGAACTGCAGCGACGTCACATTATGGTTGCCAGTCACATTCGCGCTCCCCGTGACGTTGCCGCCAATGGATACAGAGCGGTTACTATGGTCCTTCATGGATGGTCCCTTTCTCGAAATGCTTGCCTTGTCCGTGGATACCTGCGGCTGAACGAGTACGATCTCGGCGGGGTCGACGCCCGGTCGAAGCATGAGTTCGGGCGTGTTGGCCTCGGGGATGCCTTCCAGCATCAGTGCGGCTTGGCCCTGCTCGAAGGCTTCGCGAACCGACCGTCCGAAACCGATCGCCCGATAAAATGAAGCGGCAAAGACAATCGCCGCGGCATCGCCGATCGGTTTGTTCATGCCGATCACGCAGTCGATGTGCTGGGTGATCAACTCGGCTTGTGGCCGCGAGTCGCAAGCGTTGAGCAACACCAGGCGAATGTTGTCTTTGAGCGTGCAAAACAAGTAGGCCAAGGCTTCCTTGCCGACCGGCTTCAGTTGATCGTCGTTCCCCATCAGTACGATCCCGTCTGCCTCGCCATGGCCGCTGAAATGAACCACTTGGGGACGGTGCTCGTTCAAGGCTTGGAGCAAATCATCAGGGCGGACTGCCCATTTCGAGACCAGTTCCAGTGAGTCGCGGTGTTCCGAGGCCCGGATCTTTGTCTCGATTTCACGGATCTCTTTGTCCAGCGCCAGCGGGCTGGTGCCCTGTGGATTGGCGGCCAGAAATAGAATCTTGCACCTGTCCATCTCGCGCCCCTGGGCCTGGTTCATGGCGTAACTCTCCGGAACAACGCAAGTCAACTTCGATGCTGCATCGCAGCCAGCGTAAGGGAGGACATGGCGTTAAGCAATCACTCACGTTAGTCATCGAGCAAAACGCACAGAACAATGCATCGCCGCCTTTGATGATCGCCGATGGCATGTGTCAGCCCGGCTGACCACCACGGACAGCTAATCGCGACAGCCGTGCCCCGACGCAGCTCTTGAAGGCGAGGTTAGCAAGTTGGCGCGCTAGACCGCACTTGCCCGTCTTTTCACTTCATTTTTGACAAAGACCCTCGGAGCCGCAGGTAACACCACGACGCGCGCCTCTGGGGATCGCGGCACCTCTTACCCGAAATTCGCCGGTCCAACAAATTCGAGGCGGGGTAATGTAACAGAGGTTCGCGGCCGTTTGGTCCAGTACCCCGGTCGCTCGCTTGGGCATTCCTTCCGCGCTGACTCGCGCGAGTCTACGGCGCATCGCATGCGCGCCAATCCGCGCCGCAGTCTATCGCCCATCATCGCGACAAACCGTTGAACCTTCGTTCAAGCGTTCGTCGTTCGCACTCTATTGCCATTGTCTTGACAGTCGTTCGCTCACTACCAGTGTCGAAACAACGGACGAATTTGTCTAAATATCGCCCCGTTTCGCGTCATGATCAACTGATGCGCACGGCATAGATTTCCGAACCCGCTCTTTTCGCCCCTTTCTGAAGCCTTGCCTATGAATCACACCGTCGTCGCCAGCTTCTCGTGCTGCTTGCGTTAGTTCTAAACTATCGCTCAGCCACTTACTCCAAAGCTCGCTCTGACAAAAGTCTCTGTATTACTGATTAATCATCCGCAGCTACTCCTGTGGGAGCTATAACCAAAAGTTGTCGATGGGAGGTTGAAAGGGGCGGCGTACTTTGAGTGAATTGTTTTGCTCGTAAATCATCAATTCAAGGGTGGGGCTGACTGCAAGCGACCAAGGGAAGAGCACTGGCTGAGGCCAGTGGCACCCGACTACAGTTTGGACTCGTCGCTGGTGCCGCCCTTGGACACAGGGACGATGTGTTCGATCTCAAGACGAGCCATGACAAGGCGCTGCGGACTGAGGCAATAGCCACATCGGTGTCGCGCCGATTCGCGGACGCGGCGATCGACTTCTACATCAGTTATCAATGAAAGTGATGTTATTTCAGCAAGATTCCAGCGACCAACGGAGCGGGTTGTTTCAAACTGAGCGATAGCTCGCATTGGTTGGCGGCCCTGCTGCCCTACGGTAGTCGTACTTCTATTTCTGCCGCTCGCCCAATTCACGTAGCTCCCGCTCGAACCCGCCCGAGAGAATTGGGAAGCGGCACCAGGTCTTCGGATCGAGATTCTCGTCGTCCAAATGGAACGACGGAGCATATCGCTCTCGCTTCCATTGATTTCGACTCCACAGCCGGAAAAACCGCTCGAGCCAAGCGAGTAACTGTTCGTCCGATTGTTTGGGATGTGCCAGCCTGAGAACCTGATACACCTGTCGGGGTCCCAGCTTGTCGCGAATCGCCGCCCGCTCGATCTGGTCCAAGATATCGTACGGCATCAAGTCTTCTTCATCCGTTTGCTTCGC
>JBBDHZ010000269.1:0-10593 GCA_040880645.1 Minisyncoccota bacterium | reverse complement strand
GGCTCGATGGGCAGACGATCCTCGTCACCGGCAGCTGCGGCTCGATCGGTTCAGAGATCGCGCGGCAGTTGCTCAAGTTCCGCCCAGCGAAACTCGTGCTGATGGATCGCAGCGAAACCGGGCAGTTTTTTCTTGAACGCGAGCTATCGGAGGAAGTAGATGCTGGGCGCGTGGAGGTGATCCTCGGCGACGCGACGGACGAAAAACGCGTCCAACAGATTCTTAAAGAACACGATCCGCTGATCATCTTCCATGCCGCCGCCTACAAGCACGTTCCCCTGATGGAAGCCCATCCCCAGGAAGCGGTCAAGAACATTGTGCAGGCTACTCGGATCCTCGCCGATGCAGCGCACGAGCACGGTTGCGAATCCTTTGTGATGATCAGCACCGACAAGGCGGTGAACCCAACGAACGTCATGGGCTGCTGTAAACGGGTCGCCGAGCTTTACGTGCAAGCCATGTCTCGCCACAGCGACACCCGTTTTGTCACGGTCCGGTTCGGCAACGTTTTGGGAAGCAATGGAAGCGTCATTCCAATTTTCCGAGAGCAGATCGCCGCGGGCGGTCCGCTTACCGTGACGCATCCCGACATGACCCGCTACTTCATGACGATCCCCGAAGCCAGTCAACTCGTCATCCAAGCGGGCCGGATGGGTGAAGGAGGCGAGATCTTTGTTCTCGACATGGGCCAGCCGGTCAAGATCGTCGAGCTCGCCAAAGACATGATCAAACTCTCCGGCCTCAGCGAAGAAGACATCGACGTCGAATTCACCGGCCTCCGCCCCGGTGAAAAGATGTACGAAGAGCTGTATACCGACGATGAGCAGCGGCAGCGGACGACGCACCCGAAAATATTGGTGGCGGAAAGCGTCTCCATCAATCGAGCTGAGATCTCCAAGCAGATTCGTCGCTTGATTGCGATATCGTTGATCGATGAGGACCTCATCCGAGGGGAACTGAAGCAAATCGTTCCTCTTTATTCCCCGGAATCCAGCAATGCGACAATTTCGATAACACCATCACGCGCTGCCTGAAGATTTCCTTGCAGGCGAACTTGTCCCACGTCGGCAATCGCGGACCATCGCGGAGCGATCAACAACACTGCCGGAACGGCGTCATGTTTGTTCACGGCTTACAAATAAAAACAACGAACAATCCGACCGAGCCCTGGAGCACCCTCATTGATATTGACGCATTGGCTTCAGTATGCGAAACGAAGCGTTACCTGAGCAAAGCACCGAAATACTGACACTCTTCCCGCCGTCTCACCAGCGAAAGACACAGGAATATTGTACAGTTATTTCCCATCCGGTTGGCAACGTTATCCGAGTACATCCATGCGACAGTCCTATTTACCGTTCTCTCCGCCTTTGATTGGAGAAGAGGAAATCGCGGAGGTCGTCGATGCTCTGCGATCGGGATGGATCAGCTCAGGACCGCGAACGCGTCAATTCGAAATCGATTTCGGGCAGTTATGCGAAGGACGGCAGGCACTCGGGCTCAATTCCTGTACCGCCGGACTGCATTTGGCTCTGCTAGGGCTCGGCGTCGGGGCCGGTGACGAAGTCATCACCACGCCAATCACCTTCGCGGCAACGGTCAATATGATTGAAATGGTCGGAGCGCGGCCTGTGTTGGTCGATGTCGAACCAGATACGCTCAATATCGATCCGAGACGCATTGAGGGTGCAATTACCAGCAAAACGCGAGCTATCATGCCGGTCCATTTCGCGGGACATCCCGCCGAAATGGACCCGATCAACGAAATCGCGAGCGAGCGAGGTCTACGCGTCATTGAGGATGCCGCTCACGCGCTGCCAGCGAAATATAAAGGTCGAACGATCGGCGCTGGTCCGAACCCCACAGCCTTTAGCTTTTACGCGACGAAGAACATCACCACGGGCGAAGGCGGAATGCTGGTGGGCGACGATCAACTCGTTACCGAGGCACGGATCACATGCCTCCACGGAATGTCGCGTGAGGCCTGGAACCGTTACGGCAAAGGAGGAAGTTGGCGCTATGATATCGTGCGTCCAGGCCTCAAATACAACATGTTTGACATCCAAGCGGCCATTGGCATGTGCCAGTTGAAGAAGCTCGCCCAGTTCCAAGAAAGACGCCAAGCGATTGTCCGTGCGTACTTCGACGCCCTGTCCGACGAACCAGGAGTGAAACTCCCCGCTCATCGGGACCATGTAGAACATGCGTGGCATCTGTTCGTGATTCGAGTTCAGGAAGAATTTGTCGGGGGTGGACGAGATCAGTTCCTCGAAGAATTGACCAAGCGGAACATCGGAACATCAGTGCATTTCATTCCGATCCACATGCACAGCTATTATCAAAACAAGTATCGCTACCGTCACGGGGACTTCCCCATTGCCGAACAAAACTTTGCCCAGATGCTTAGCCTCCCGCTTAACCCCGCGATGACTGACACCGACGTCGAGGACGTCGTCGATGCAGTGAAGCAGGTCCTTCGGAACCTTAAACCAGCCAGGAGAGCGGCATGATCAAGCGAGGATTCGACCTTATATGCTCAGCGGCTGGAATTCTCGTGCTTTCGCCACTACTAGCCAGCATCAGCCTGGCAATTGTGGTTTTCGACGGACAACCTGTTTTGTTTCGGCAGCGTCGCGTCGGCCGTCATGGAAGCGAATTCACCATCTTCAAATTTCGAACCATGCGAAGTCGGCCGGGTGGCCCGGAGGTCACGGCTGACGGCGACGACCGGATCACTCGAACCGGTCAGCTGTTGCGGAAGAGCAAAATGGATGAGCTGCCGCAGCTATTTAATGTCCTGAAGGGTGAGATGTCACTGGTTGGCCCGCGTCCCGAAGTACCTCGGTACGTCCGCCTATATAACGATGACCAGCGCCGAGTGCTTGAGTTGAAGCCCGGCATCACCGACCCGGCATCAATCAAATACCGCGACGAAAATGCACTACTCGCGAACGCAGAGGATCTGGAACGCGAGTACATCCAAACGATTATGCCTGATAAGATCTCGATCAACTTATCGTACGCGGCAGAGCAGAACTTTCGGTCGGACATGGCGGTGCTCGTGAAGACCCTCCTCCGGATTGCGGCATAACGAGCCGCTGGCGACGCAGCTGAACCGCTCAACTTGCTAGCTGGATAGCGGCATTTTGATTTAGCCGAACGGCGTTAGCCGCGGTTCATGCGACGGAAACCGTCGCTAACGCCAAAACAGCTGGTAGGTTCGCAAACGTTGCAATTTACAACGGATTCGATCCAAAGTGGCGCTGTCCAGCTAAGCGGCGATCGACCGTGAGTAGTGCACCAGGTGGCGGCCATGTCCAACGTCGCCAGCTCCCATGGCCACGAAGCCGCGCCGTATATAGAAAGCATTCACAGCTTCGTTTTCGGTGGCGTCAGTAGTTAGCTTGATTTCGCCGGCCCGCATAGACGCCGCGTGTTTCGCGAAGGCCTCGACCAGCCTGCCGCCGATCCCCTGTCCTTGATATGCGGGCGCAACTGCCAGCGAAGCCAGTTCGGCTACAAATGGACTTTGTTCCTCACTGTTATTCTTTGCGCGTGAACTGTTCACTCTTAATCGAGACACTAGGGCGGGATTGCGTAGCACTGTGGGGGCCAGCGACCACATCAAACGCAACCGCTGTTTTCGCAAGCTCCGATAAAACCCTGGAGGGTCCACAAATCCAGCGGCGAATCCGCAGAGGCTGACTCCATCACGAGCGGTCACAACGATCCCACCGCTAAAGAGGACGACTGTGGCGTAATACTCAGTGAGAAATCGCGGGCCCAATTGGGTGAGGAAAAAATTGGGAAATGCTGCCTGGTGCAGAGCGACGAGTTCGGCCAGCGAGCTTCGCGTGACCCCGGTATCTAACTCTGAAATGATGTTCATTGCACTTATGATTTCATTCATGTGTGGACTGAGACTCTACCAACCTCGGATCAACCGGCCCTTACCCTGCGTTCTTGAAGAAAATACGATTCCCGTCCGGAGCGAGACGCTCCGAGGCGTCGCTTGGGAACGGATTTTTCGGTTCGCGAACGCAGTCTAAGGCGACTAGTGACTTATCCAGCCGCTGGCGGTAGGCGGAGGTTGTGTACAGCGTGACAACCAATCGCTGGTAGGCACGTGCGGCGTCGCTCAATAATTCGCGATCACCGTTGAGCAACTGCAGCAGGTCGAGAATTCGTGTGGTGCTGGCGGGTCTCGCCAACAGAAAGCCTCCCCCGTCACGAACCAAATCGCGATTGGCGGGAATATCCGACGCCAGCGGGCAAAGCCCCGCGAACCCGGCTTCGAGCATCGCACGACTCATCCCTTCGCCGTGCGACAAGAATAGGAAAATATGGCATCGAGCGTACACGTTGGCCAAATCGGCGGCGCCAAGTTCGCCGTGGTAACGGATAGTGCCCTTGGCGTGGCGAGCACGCACCTGTTCGAGCAGAAAGTGCTGACCATCTGAGGGGGGGCCTACGAGGTGAAACTCCATATTGGTGCCGCGAGCCGCGTCGGCCGCTGCCAAGTACTCGGTGATACCCTTATCGGGCATCAGTCGGGCGACAGCGAGTATCCGCAGGGGACGCGACTCATAGTCGGTCCGTCGGAGGGACGCCGCGTCGACGCCGCTGCCAATCCAGCGCATGCGTTCAGCGAGCCGCGGAAACTTCTCCCTCGCCCAATCGAGATCACCATAATTCTGAAAGTAGATCTGCTCTGCATGGCGACAGCTGTGGTGGGCAAGCAACAGATAAAATGGGCGAAGAAGGCGGTAAAGCCAACGATCGCGGTTGAAGGTTCTGCCGAATCCGGTCACGGTCGCCACGTATTTCATCCCGGCGAGGCGCGCGCACCAAGGCCCGAAGAGGAACAATTTTGTTGAAAAGAAATGAACGAGCTGGTGCTTTCGCCGGTGGAGAATTAGGTACTTTGCCAAGCGGACAAAGTGCGCGACGTCGCGCCACCCCAGCCCTTCACCGAAGCCGACGCGAAAGAATTGTTCTCTCGGCAAATTCTCGGGCCGCCCAGGCAGAATAAACTTGCTGCGGCCAAAGCGGCTCTTCGCCGAATACGAGATGCGATAATCATTCTCCGGCAGCTTTTTATTCGCGACCTGCAAAATCGCGCAGCCGCGGGTTTCTCTTGGGTGATTCATGCGGCTTTCCGTGGGATGAGACGTGCGGGCGCACGGTACCTGCGTTCCAGCGGACGCACGAGGCTGGCCAGCGCCCGGTCCGAAAATGGAGGCAATTCAACACTCTCGGGCTGCCGAAGCAGACGGATATTGGCACTGCGTCGCATGCGATTACCGTCGACACCGTGGCCACCGCTCATTGGCTGTTTGGCTGCAAGCATGTCCATGACACATTCCATTCGCAGCGTCAGGAATTCGCCGATCTGTCTTACGGCGTCCTGAGGCGATTGAACTAGTTCCTCGTAATCCACTATGAGGCGCTCGTGGGGCAAGTGCTTGGTCTGGCACTCAGCCGCCAGATTACTGAAAGTCCAGCTAGCCAAGCCCCGCAGCGCGCCACCAATGGGAGGGCGACCATCACCCTCTGCCAGACTCTTATTGGTTCCATTCCGCAGAGATCGCAGAACGTCACCGACGGGTCGCACCAAATGCAACATTCGTATTCGCTGGTGAAACAATTGGGAAAGCAATTGGTAGCGATGAAGCCCAATGCGATTACTCTTGGACGAATCAACGATCCACTCGCAACCGGTAATCCGCCTGAGCTGATCAAGTGCGACGCTCCACGCCCGGTCGTAGATATCACTCCGGGACCTGATAGGCAGGAGGCGTTCGCACTGTAATGTAATAGCCGCCAGACTTTCGAGCGATTGATCGGGCAATTCGTTTCGCACTGAAGCAAGCACTTTACCCCAGATTTCACATTCCTCGAGTCGAATTCCACAGGTGCAGGCGTGACCGTCCGCTGCTCTGCGGAAGAGCCACGTCAATTCCCCTGCGCCGAAAATTTCTGGGTGCGCATTGAGCGTCACATCCAGTAGGGTCGACCCGCTTCGCCCGTATCCCGCGATGTAAATGATCATAGTGAATCGAGCCTTCCTAAGGCGAGTGCTGGCCTGCCAGTCGGCGGTTTAGAGGCGAGGCCGCAGATGTGTGGCAGCTCTTCAGTGGACGATCCACAAACAGTGCCAAGCAAACTTGGTGGAATTTGGCGACGAATAATAGCCCGACCATCGACATAAATAAATATACAAATCCATTGAGGCTCAGCTGTCCCACACTCATGACCGTAATACCAATCAGGGAAATGCTGCACGCCATTTTTGGCATCGAAAATAAGACTCGACTCGCCCATGCGACGAAGCACCCCATTACAAAATACGATACGAGGGTTCCGAAGCAACCGAAGTCTCCGTAGAGGCGGCCAAAGTAAGTGGTACTGCTGAACGTGGTTCGACCGATCTTGGCATCCGGGTTTTGCATTAGAAATAGCTCGAACGTGAATGGAGTTTCGGAGCTGACAAATGGCACGGCTGCCGTGATGTCGTTCCAGTGAATCCCTCCCCAACGCTGTTCCATGACACCGGTCCGCACGAATTCAACGACATAGACTGAATTAATTCCGTTCCCAATGAAGATCCGCTCGATTAGTTGTTGTCCTCCCGCCGTCAACAACTCGCCACGACTTGCCGCACCTGACAGCTTTTGGACGAGGCTCAACAGTACCAGACAAGCGACCAAAGCAACGACGAAGCTGATGCACGTTGCAAGTTTAATCCGAAGCTGTAGAGAAACTGCGACGAGAACGGAAATGGCTGCCCACAGGAATGGTCCTCGCGTACCCTCGCCCGCAATGAAGACGAAACCAAGAAGGTAGGTGCATAGGGATACCGCTGCCCAGGTGCCGGTCCGGCGTCGAACGAACATGATGGTCGACGTTGCAGCCAAATACGGCCAGCCTACCCGTTGCAGCACGCGGATCGCGCCCTGCCCCCGATACTCACCGCCAAAATGATGACCTTTGGTGAGATCCAGCCGATTCTCAGAAACCAGGTTTGCCGCTCCTCCGCCATATCCAGATTTAAGGAACTGTGTCAGCCCCACCATTGCTGGTGGCTGTCCCTGGTACATAAACACGCCAGCCGCAACCAGCAGTCCCCCGGTAGCAGCGATCGCCAACAACCTTGCACGTTCGTGCGGAATTGCCATCGGCCGAGTCCAGAATTCGTGTGGACTGGCTATATGCCAGCCGATCGTTTCGCGTGTGAGAATATAGCCGCCGAGGAAGGCAAACATCATCGGGATGATCACTAGCGTCGAAAAAAGATCCGCAGAAACACCCGTCGCAACTCCGTATACGGCAGCCGGCCAGAGAAAGGCCATTTCGTGCAAGCAGAATAGCAGCACCGGCGTGAAGATGATTCGGTAGTGGTTTTCCCGACCAGCGATCCAATACAGGACGGAAAGGACGACCAAGCCTGCCGCCACAAACGAGAAAATGGAAGTCAAAAACACGGTGTCGTGACTCGTTCGGATGATGGAGCTACGGGTGTGACAGCCCTTCTGGTTCTGCGATGCCAAAACTCAAGCCTGCGTTCAAGGGAAGCCGCAGTGGAGAGATTCTCGGTGGCGTAATGCAGCGCTCGCACGCGGTGGCGATTTCGCTGTACCTGGCTCAACTGTGAGACGGTGACGATCCTGGCACAGATCTCTTCGAGCTGGTTCGCGTCAACCAGTTGCACCAGACCTCGATCAGATAACGATTCCAGGTCAGCGCCGTGCGTAATGACGTGAAGCCCAGCGGACAGGTACTGGCGGATCTTCTGATAGGAATTGCCAGTGGAGAGGGTCCTAAGGGAGTCATCGAGAGCAAAGCCGATGTCAAACGCAGCTACGTAGCGAGGTACGAGGTGATAAGGAATTTGACCCGTCAGCAAAATCCGATCGGCCACACCGAGCTCGTCCGCCAGCTGTGTCAAACGCCTTCCGGCGTCCTGACCAACAATGATGCCGTAGATACCAGGCAATTGGTGACGCAAATGCGCGACCGCGCGTATGATGTGCCTTCCGCCCCTTTGGTCGGGATGGCCACCGACAAACCCGAGAATCGGCGATCGTTCCCGCACGCCCAGGTCGATTCGCACCTGATTTCTGTCGACCTCAGCGAACCGTGCCACATTGGTGGCGTTTTCGACGATCTCAATTTCTTCGGGTTCGCATTTCAGAAGCTCTCTGTGTTGCTCCGCTAGCTGCGGGGTACAGCAGTCCAAGCCGTGAGATTTTTCAATGACTTTTTTAAACAGCGCCAAGTTCATGGGAGCCGTCATCCTGGCAATGAACCCCTTGATGCCACCATTTCGGGTAAAGCCCTGAATTTCTCCCAGTGACTTTGCGAAGTAGGGAGGAAGTGACTTGCCATGCAAAGCGACAGCCAATGGGAAGAGAGAGAGTCGAATGACCGCGAAATCGAAATGTTCTTCCCGCAAAATCTGGCGAATCTTAAAAAACAGGTCCGCTTGGCTCCAAACCTGCCCGAACGGATTCAGCCAGGAGGAATGGGAATAAGTCGTCAGCGAGACGCCGTCTAATTGGCTCAGCGGGTATCGGCAACGCGGAACGATTGCATGAACATGTTTGCCGAATTTTGCATACAGGCTCAGGAGAAACTCCGTCTCGTTAACCCCTGGACCGTTGGGACGCGAAAGATCGGCCATCGAGACATACAGGATGCGGAGCGGACGTGGCATGCTTCTAGCCTTCCTTGGCTGTTCTTAGATACCGAAAGCGGCGATAGCGAGCTATACGCGGACTATTAGCAAATAGTTTCAGCACATTGCTAGAGCAATTCAATGGTGCCGGTGACATGGAGCGCACCTCGCGGTTTGCGATTGGCATAGTAGTTGAGATGAAGATCGGTCAGAATCCCGGCTCGCAGGTTTAATTCAGGCTAGCAAGGAGAGCTGGGATGGCAATTTCAGGCAAGGATCGCAAACGGGCTGAGGAATTGGCGCTGGAGCTTTTAAAAATCACCGGCGGACGCTTCAAATCCGACGGAACATCCAAAACGTTTGACGAGATCGAGGAACGCGCCATTGAAGTCGGAGATCTGGTCACCTCTTTGGCCATCGGCGAAGCCGCCAAACAGGCCGATCAGGTGCCAGAGTGCCGCTGTCCGCAGTGTGGAGCCGTCCCCAAGCGCCCTTCGGAGGACGACACCGAGCCGATCGTCCTGCAAACCGACCGTGGCGAGGTCGATTTCCTGACCGAAGGCTATTACTGCCGGCGATGTCGCCGGTCTTTTTTTCCCTCAGCTCGCTGAATTGGGGCTGCGGGTCGAAGCGACCGTCAGCCCTCGCGTGGAACGAAAAATGGCTTATGCCGGTGCCTGCTCGGCCAGTTTCGAGCAGGCCCGTAAGGATCTTGAAGCACTCGCGGATTTGAAGATTCGCAGTGAACGCATTCGACGCACCACGACTCGCGTTGGCAAGGCGAGGCTCGAGTTGACGAAACTTTTGGAAGATGCGTTCCTCGCGAAACCGCTGCCTGAACAGCTCACTGGAGGGCCGGCCGAGATCAAGGCTCCGCCGATTGCCGTCGTGATGGCCGATGGGGGAAAGTACCAGCGTTTTGATCGTTCCGAGGACAAGCCCGCCTCGGGAAGCTTTTGGCGGGAAAGCCGAATTGCTTGCCTGTTGAGCATGACTGCCGCAAGCTACGTAGCGGGTGCCGATGATGAGCTGCCGGACTTCCTGCAAGATGTCCATATCGCAAAAAAACTCGCTGAGATCGGTAAGGTTCAAGGTGAAAACGGTGTCGGCAGCGACGCGCCTAAGCAGGAAAAGGAGCCGCCATGGCAGCGGGGGGAGATGCTTCACAAAGAGATCATCGCCAGCGGGAAGAACTGGAAGGAATTCGGTCCAAAGGTCGCCAGCGCGGCTTGGTATGCGGGCTTTGCCAAGGCCACCGAGAAGGTCTTCGTCTCCGATGGCTCCGCGGCGATCGAGGAGATGCAAGCGGTGTGGTTCAGCGACTACACCAGCGTGCTGGACATCATGCATGCGTTGTCTTACAGCTTGTCAGCGGCCCGCGCGATTCACGCCGACCGGGAAGCAGCTTGGGAATGTTACAAAGAGTTCGCGAGCTTCATTTGGCGAGGTGAGGTAGACCGAGTGATCCGAGCATTAGAGGATCACCAGCGAGAACTTGGAACGCCGCCCGACGATCCGAAGGAGAGCGATCCCCGTGAAATCATTCGTCGAGCGCGGGTCTATTACCAGAACCACCGATCACGGATGAACTACCCGGAGTATCGGCGAAAGGGATATCCGCTGACGAGCTCGATCATGGAATCGAGTGTCAAGCAAGTCAGCCGAAGGGTCAAAGGCACTGAGAAGTTCTGGTCCGGGGAGGGCGGGGAGGCGCTTTTACAGCTGAGAGGCGACTACTTGAGCACGAGTGACCCCATGGCTTCTTACTGGATGCAAGCAATCCGCGATGCCAACGGGCTCCGCGCTTACAACCTGTCCGCATGATCACTCAAACCGTGAGGTGCGCTCGGTGACATGGGTGGGGTGCATGACAGGGTTTGCTAGGATTCTGTCAGTTTGGCCTTGCGGCGGCGGTG
>JBBDHZ010000268.1:0-10779 GCA_040880645.1 Minisyncoccota bacterium | reverse complement strand
CCTTCCCCGAAATACGCGGTTTTTCGGCGAGAAATCTCTGGGACATGAAGCGACTGTACGTCAACTATTGCGAGGCCGATGTTTGGCAACAGCTTGTTGCCAAATTCACGTCTTCGGCCAACGAAGCAATTCTGCGACAGCCTGTCGCAGAATTGAAAACAGCCGAAAATGACGGCATTTTTAGTGACCGAGTCTCAGGCTCCGAATTTATGCGACAGGTTGTCGCACAAATCCCGTGGGGCCATAACCTCGTGATTTTAAACAAAATCGAAGACCGAGCCGCCCAGTTATTCTACCTCCACGCCACCGCCCAAAACGGCTGGTCCCGCTCCATCCTACTCAACCAAATCAAATCGGGTGCCTACGAGCGGAGCGTCACCGAGAACAAAACGCACAACTTCACCGCCGCCCTTCCCGAAGCACTCGCCGCCCAAGCCGCCGAGATGATGAAGAGCCGCTACAACCTCGAGTTCCTCGGCATCGAGCAAGCCGTCAAAGAACGCGAGCTCGAAACGCAGCTTGTCGACAACTTGCAACGCTTCCTGCTCGAACTCGGTTACGGATTCTGTTTCATCGGGCGCCAATACCGGTTGGTCCTTGGCACCAGGCGTGGATGAGAACGTTCACCGCTGTAGTTGAAAAAGACCGAGATACGGGCCTTTACGTCGGTTTTGTCCCTGGCTTTTCTGGTGCATATTCGCAAGGCGAGACGCTCGACGAGTTGCGACAGAACCTTCAAGAGGTGGTCGAGATGCTGCTGGAAGACGAATCGCCGCGGGTCGAGGCGGAATTTGTGGGGACGCAACAAATTGTTGTAGCATAGGGATGGGCAGGATACCGGTTCTCAAGCCCCTCGAGGTCATTCAAATCCTTCACGTGCTGGGTTTCACTGAAGTACGCCAACGCGGTTCGCAGAAGCAATTCCGGCATTCAGACGGCAGAGCCACGACGGTTCCGCTTCACAAAGGCAGAGACATCTCTCCAACTAGACGATGACCCGCATCTTCTTCTTGTTTCCCTTGAGTACATCATCGAGATCGGAGAAGACCAGATCGTGGCTGGCGCCACCGTGCAATCGGTTGGTGCCCAGCGGATCGTGGTCGATAGTCAGCAGATCGACCACCTCATCGACACGTTCATCGAAGGAATTGCTACCATTCCACAGCTCCAGCAGATCGAACAAGGCCGCATCATCGTCGTCCAAGTTTGTTGAACCACCGACGAGCAGATCCCCGCCGCGGCCCGCCTTGAGCGTATTCGATCCGGCGCCGCCGATCAGCACGTTGCGGCCCCTCCCGCCCAGGATGTCGTCATCGCCTGCACCACCCAGCATGATGGCCGGGCCACCGGCCAGATGGACACGGTCATCGCCGTCTCCACCACGTGCCAACAACGGTGTTGTCACATTACCGGCGGTGGTTAAACGGTCATCGCCGCTATACAGATAGACGGCAATCTGACCGAAATCATTCTGAGAGTAGTTTCGATGGGGTCCATCCACAAAGAAATCGCTGTGGACCTTCACGTTGTTGCGACCAAATCCGTTGATATGGACGTGATCGTCCCCCGATGTTCCGATGACATACAACACACCATCGACGATCCCCGACCCGCTGATCACGGCCATTGTCGACTCGACCGCCGAGTCTCCATCGTCGTCGACCAGGGTAATCGTCACGAGGTAGATACCTCCAGCAGCATAAGCATGTGTTGCCGCGAGTGTCCCCGAGCCGGCACCTTGATCGATGCTTGCGGCACTCGAGCTGCCATCGCCCCAGTCGATCATGGCAGTGTGCGTATCGAGAACGCCGGCATCGATAAAGTCGGCGGTGATGATCACGTCATCATGTTCCGCGACATCGCTGCCGTGCGGCGCGCTCGTCGACACGCTGGTAAATTCAGGCGCCACGTTGTCGACGGTGATGGTCGTGCTGGCTGAGTCCACTCCGGTGTCATCGTCAGTGACCGTCGCGGTAATGGAATACTGATCGCTGGGCGTTGCGGTTGGGTCATCATCCAGGTATTGATGTGTGGCCGAGAAGCTGCGTTCGCCCGAGGTGAGCTGAACGACCGTATCGGCAGAACCGTCGCCCCACTTGATCACGACCTCGTGCGTATCGAGCGTTCCGGGGTCGGTGAACGTCCCGCTGACGGTGACGCTGCCGTTTTCGTCGATCACTGCGTCGCTGAGCACCAACGGATCGAGCGCCGGATCGACGTTGTTGACCGTAACGGTGGTGGAGGCAGTATCCATGCCCTCGTCGTTATCGGTCAACGTGACGCCGATCGCGTAGACATTGCTCGGCGTGCCGGTGGGACCATCGTCCAGATACTGGTGATTGGCCGTGAAGGTGCGGGCGATCGGATCGACGGTGGCCGGCGAGGTTGTACCTTCGCCCCAATCGATCTCGACCGTGTGCGTATCGAGCGTTCCTACGTCGGTGAACGAACCGCTGATGGTCGCAATACCGTTCTCGTTGATCACCGGAGCATTGACGCTCTGGATTACCGGATCGACGTTATCAACCGTGACGTTCAATGGCTCGTTGACCGTGGCTGTTTGAGTTGTGGCCGCCTCCGTCGCGGTGGCTGAGACGTTGAGCGTAAAGGACTGGTTGTCCAGAGACTGGAGAGTCAGCCCCTGAAGCTCAGACGGCGTCAGCGACCAGACGCCGCCGCCCTGGTCAGTTCCCTGGTTCAGCACCACGCCGCCTGGCACGCCACTAATCTGCAGCGAGAGCGTCTCCGACCCATCCTGGTCGACGAGCGACGAGGAAATGTCCAGCGGTATCTGTGCGTTCTCGTCCCCAACCGCGTCTTGCACCGTTAGCGCCGGCGCGTCGGCAATCGGCTCGACGTCAATGTCGACCGTGTACACGCTTGAGAGCAGTTCGCCATCGGAGACACGATACGTTAATGAATCTGCGCCGGAGAAGTTGGTGTCCGGCTCATAGGAAAAGCTCCCGTTGGGATTCAGCGAAAACGCCGCAGCATGCGCCGGGCCGGAGACCAACTGCACGGTCGTGTTGTCATCGTCGACATCGCTGTGCAGCACGGACCCGTTGAGGACGAGATCTTCGGCGACCGCAAGGGAGATAGAACCGCCGGACGGGCGCTCGTTCCGCTGCAGGACGATGTCGTTGCCCGTCCCGCCGCGGTAGGTGATGTGGAATCGCTTGCCGGCAATGTTGAGACTCGCCCCCTCGGAGAGGCCCTGGAATATGCCGGAAACCGCGTCAGTTCCATCATTGCGAATGATGACGAATTCCTGACCGAGTGACGGAGTGAAGCCGAGGATCGGCTGCAATGTGGCGCCGCCAAGTTGCACGGTCCCGGTGACGTCGATCTGGTCATACTGCGATGCAACCGTGCCGCCGAAAAGTTCGAACACGAAGCGACTTCCAACCGTGGCCTGAAGACCTCCTGTGCGGAGCCGGCCGGGACTGAGCCCCGGATCGGCGATCCCGGACGTATCAACCGCGAGGTTTCCAACGATCGCACCGTTCCCAGAGACAGGACCGTTGGCGTTGACGTCACCGCTTACCGTGCCATTGACCGTCAATTTCGACGTCTCATCGACGTCCACGGAGGTGTTAACGGCGAGCTGGCCGCCGGCCACCACCGTGACATCAGAACCTTCGAAGACATCGACCGATCCGGTGTTGACAGTTCCGTGGATGGTGGCGGTCGAGTTGTTCTTGAGAATAAAGCGATTCCCGTTGATCTCGGCTCCGCTGGTCAGAGTAAAACTGCTGGTGTCGACAGCCAGTTCGCCCACGCTTGAGACACCCTCGTAAGACACGGAGCCTGGGCCTCTGATCTCAATTTTGCTCCCGGCAAGCGCCGCCGGTATCGTGACGTTGTTCCCGTCGAGTTCGATCAGCAGCGTTCCCGTTCCGGCGTCAATTGTTCCCTCGACCGTGCCGCCATCGGTGGTCGGCAGCGACACTGTGGACCCGGGAGCCGGCGCTTCCTGGAGCCCGGTCAGGACGTGGACTTCCGTCCGCCCCGACCCGGTCCCGTTGGTGGCGATCGCAACCAGATCGTCGTTGCCGTCTCCGGTCATGTCCTTGAACTCAAACTGCCAATTGGCATTGGTCTCATGCAAGGCCGTGGATGTCTGCAGGAAGTACGACTGAAAGCCGTTCGTCGCCGTCGGTACGTGCACCTCGGTCGTGTTGGTGCCAGTACCGTTTTTCTTGACGGCGACGATGTCATTGTTGCCGCCCAACAGCAGTTCCCAATTGCTATTGGTTGCCGGCAAGACAGTAATGATGTGCTCCTCGAAGGTCTGATAGGCGCCTGAACCGTTAATAATGTGCAAGTCGGTCCGCTGAGTTCCATTGACCACGGCGCCGGTCTTGTCGAAAGCGAAGATGTCTGCGGTACCATCGCCATTCCAGTCGGCGACCTGAAACTCCCAGGTCGCATCAGTTTGATGTAAGACAGTGGGGGACGGCGCCAGACCGCCGATCAAGGTCGTGAAAGGTTTAGTGGGCGGTGTCGTGCCCGGGTTTTCGAAACCGCTCACCACCGTCACGCCCGTTGTTCCACCAAAATCACGGTTGATGGCGAATAAATCCAGCTGTCCATTGCCTCCATAGTCGGCCACCTCAAACGTCCAATCGGCGTCCGTCTGGCCGAGCGGCGTCTCCAATTCGACTTCCAGGAAGCTCTGGTATCCTGTGGCCCCGTCGAGAATGGAGAGTTCCGTCGTGCCGCTCGTCCCCTGCTTATTGATGGCAAACATGTCCTTGGTCCCATCGCCGTTCCAGTCTGCGAAATCGAATTCCCAGTGAGTCCCGGTCTCCAGCAGTCCGGTTAGGTTGTGCGAATGGAACGACTGAAAAGGCACTCCCGCCAACAGCCTGCGGTCTTCCAGTGTCTCGTACACGAGCCGATCGCGTGATACTACGGCGAAGTCGCCGGAGCGGCGGCGGCGTAGGGACTTACCAAGCAACTTACGGATTTGGCTGAAAAGGTTTGTACTCATGTGCTCGTTCTTTCGTTCTCGGAGTGGGGGAATTCAGGTTTGGACGTTCTGCGTGCAGAATGCCGCCCTACCATCATTGGCGAGAAACCACGGCCACATGCCTCACCGAAAAAAGAACTTTTCCGGGCATTTCATGGCTCGGTTCCGGCGGCACGTTCAACGATCTGCCTTCCTTTACTACGGCGAAAATCGCGGGACATTTGCCTCAAAGAAAACGTAGATTTTCTTCCGGCTTGCCTGGGGCTCGTGGAAAGCTGCGAAGTAGAAGTTGGAAAGCGTGATGAGTCGCGAAGGCCCGACGCAGGCACCGGAAAGCTTGCGTTTGGGGTTGGCGGCGGTGGCTGCTGGTTGTGATCCCGCCGGGGGCTACAGACTGTCGCCGGTTTCTCGGATTTCTGAACTGAGCTTTTCAACGAATCAACGAAGATGGCTTTCGTAACATGGTTGGCACCAATTGGTTATCCATTGCAGGTCAGTCCGCTATCGAACCGATCAAGGACTTCGTTTCGGAAAGCAACAGTTCCAAAGTGAGCCGGCGATTCCACGCTGGCCGTTCGCTCAACTCGGTCTCCGCGAGAGCGTTTGCAGTGTTCAGTTCGGCTTGCGCGACCTGAGGGTTGCCCAATGCCTCTTCGGTCATCGCGAGGAAGTACCGCAGATAGGCGATGGAGATTTTGCCGACCGCGGGCGATTCCAGCAAAATCGTGAACTGTGTTCGAGCGTCCTCGGGCTGGCTGGCGCGTAGTAGTAGCGCGCCGAGCGTCTGACGGAACTGCGGGTTGTGCTCCTCCTCGGTCACCAACTGCCGAGCCAAATCGATGGCAACGCTATAATCGTCGAGAGCGTCAGGTGCGAGGGCACATGTCCAGGCAGCGAAGTTGCGTGCCAGAGCCTCTTCGGAACTCGCGAACTGCTTGAGCATGTCTTGGCAGAGACGGCGGTACCGTTCGTGGTCCTGCTCGCGTAAAGCAAACATCGCCCGCCAGTAGGGAACCGACCAGCCGTCCGGATTGAGCTCACAAGCTTTGGCAAAATCATTGTCCGCAAGAACAAACTCATCAGCGCGTGCCAGCAGCCAGCCACGTTCAATGAGATACTTTTCCGAATTGGGGTCGAGCTTTCGCAACTCAAGGGACGCGGAGAAGTCGGCAAGTGCCTCCGCATCCCGACCCTCGGCAAACAACAGCGCTCCGCGCATCACGCGGGCCGAAGAGGAATCGTGAGTTTCGATGGTACGCTCAACCAAGTTCAACATTCCTTTTCGGAAAGCTGCGTCCTCGCACGCCGCCACGACCATTGGGTCGAGCCAGGAATAAAGACTTGACTGGTCGGGATTGGCTTCGATGGAGGTGGTCAAATCTGCCAAAGCCTCCTCGAAGTGACTAAGCAGAAAATGCGCCCACCCGCGGCGTTTGAGCAGGTACCACACATCTTCTTCGTTACCCAGACTCGATTTCAGAGCGAGGGCTTGCTCGAAATCTTTCAACGCTCGCTCATAGTCCCGTGTCGTTGAGAGATGAAAGTCGCCGCGTTTCGTGAAGAAATTTAATTTGTGCGAGTCTGTGTCGGCACCTTCGATTGCCACATCGATGAGGGCGTGCGCCTCGTCATGGTGACCGAGCGCTGCGAGAACGTTGAAACGCGCGATGCTGAGCGCATCAGCATCTCCTGCTGTCGGCTCGGACAGGTCAAGGACTGCTTGCTCAAAGCCGCTGATTTCACCGTGAACAATATCCTCAAGAGCAATCGACTTCAGCAGCTTGTCAAAACGCCACCAGCTAGAGCGGACTCGATGTTTATACACCGAGATGTTCGGGTATTCGGATACTAGGCGGTTCGCAAGCGCGATCGCATCTAAAATAAGGTTGGTGGCGAATACGGGATCTCGCTGATAGTAGAAGTCAAAAGCGTAGTGCATCATGTTTACACGACCCTCTACTTGCGAACGCGACGACGACGGGTCCGCCCAGGAGCGGGTCAGTTCGAGTGCTTCCTGGAAATACCTATCGGCTCGTTCGGGATCGGAGTCTTGCAATGCCATGGCCAGATTGCGTGTAGGGTAGACAAGATTCGATCCGTCCGTATTGACAGAAATTTCCTTGGCCAGTTCGTAGGCATCAAGGGCGTACGTCATCCAGCTCTTTTCATCAGTGGCCTTCCGAGCGTGGTAAGTCATCTGGCCCAGCCAGCTCTGTTTCTTTGCTAGCCAGTCTTCTGCACGTTCAGGATCTTGATCTATAAAATGAGAAATGAGACGCCCCTCCCGCTGGAGATAGCCGAATGCGGTATCCAGATCCGGTTCGCTGTGCAGGTGAAACTGGGCCAACTCCCAAAAGGACTCAACGTACTGCTGTTGATACTCGAAATCACTGGGAAACTGGCGAACCAATTGTTCCGCGAGCTGCATCGCCGTTTCCAAGTGCCTCAAAGCCTGTTCGTTCTGGCCCAATTCGGCACTCAAGTCGCCAAGTCTCATCCGAGTTGCGATCGCGCGGTACCGTACGTTCGGTGCATCAGCGGTCGAGACTCGAAACTGATCGTAGAATTTCAGAACGTCCTCCAGGATTTTTTGGCGAGCAGCCTGAGCCTGGGGGATCTCCTCCAGCTCTGGACTTGAAGCATGCTCCAGCAGCTTGTCGATCGCATCGAGGGCAGCCGCAAAATTCGCTTCCGATTCGCTCTGGGCTACGACGGCCTTATTTTTCTCGGCATCGGCTTCGTCACGCGCTTGATTTGCTTGAAATGCATAGTTCACGCTGACGCCGGTTGCGATCAGCAGCGTCGCTGCTACGAGTGTTAGCGTGGTTAACAGCGCACGATGACGTCGGGTATACTTCCTAAACCGATAACTGGCCGATGGCGGACAAGCCTCCACCGCGTTGCCGGCGAGATATCGCCGGACATCTTCGCTCAGCTCTCTTGCTGACTGGTAGCGTCGTTTGCGATCCTTCTCAATCGCCGTCATCACGATCCAGTCCAGCTCGCTGGTAACGACCTGGTGCAGGGCTTTCACATCGACGCCATGCCGCTCGGCGATCGTCTCGCGCTCGTCCTTCAGTGTGCTCAGTCGCTTACTGGGGCGCAGCGGTTCGGTGTCGCAGATGCGCTTGCGCAACTCCTCATAGTTAAGCTCCTTCATCTCCTCGCGATCGATGGGCAACGTGCCCGATAGCAATTCGTACAGCATCACGCCGAGTGAATACACGTCGCTGCGGGTATCGACATCGACATTGGAAAGTGAGGCTTGTTCGGGACTCATGTAGAGCGGCGTGCCAATCATCTGGAACACGCCGGTGAACATCGACTTGTCGGTCAAGTTGTCGGTGAGCGCTTTGGCAATCCCGAAATCGATGACCTTGACCAGTGGTTGACCGTCTTGTTCGGTAACCAGCACATTGGAGGGTTTGATGTCGCGATGGATGACGCCTTTGTTGTGCGCGTGCTGGATGGCGCTGCAGGCGTCACAGAACAGCCTCAACCGCTCGTTGGTGGTCATCTTGGCCCGGTCGCAGTACTCCGTCATCGGGATCCCGCGGACCAGTTCCATGACGAAGTACGGGAGGCCCGTTTCCGTCGTGCCGGCGTCGAACACTTTGGCGATGTTCGCGTGGTCCATGATCGCCAACGCCTGCCGTTCCGCTTCGAAGCGGGCGATCACCTGCCGGCTATCCATGCCCGGCTTGATGATTTTCAAGGCGACCTTGCGGCGGACCGGCTCGGACTGCTGTGCCAGGTAAACCAGCCCCATGCCGCCTTCGCCGATCGGCTCGAGCAGCTTGTAGGGCCCGATCTGGTTACCAGGCCCGAGCTTATCCCCTTGGCCGTTGGAAATGTCGGTTCGAGTGGTTTGTGAATCCAGCGTCGCGGCAACTTCGCAGTTTTCGCGTTGATCCATGGCACTTAGGGGACCGAAGACGCGATCCGCGTCTGCTTCGGCATCGAGCAGTTGCCGCAGCTCAGCGGCCAGGGCGGCGTCCTGCTGCTCGATTTCACTGAGCAACCGCTGACGCTCGGGCCCCGGATCGAGCTGCTTGGCTTGCCAGAAAAGTTCTTCGATGCTGTTTAGCTGTTGACTCACGTTCGGATTGCTCCCGGAAATTCGTGATGGTGTCATGAAACAACACCCCAGAGTTACGGCGTAAAGCGTGATCGAAACGCCTCAACTTGAAGCTGATTTTAATGCAAGGAACTGCGGAGCGGTCGGTTCTCCCCGATCCCAAAGGGATCCCGGATGTTAGCCGTGGTTCGAAGATCCACGGTATGCGAACCCACCGTACCCACCGACCGCGCGGCGGTCGCAGAGCGTTATTCGTCCGACATCAACGCCATCAGACGAGCCTTGGCGAAGGCCCAGTATCGATCAGCGGTCGACTTGGGAAGCTGCAGGGCCTCGGCGGCTTCGGCATGGTTCAGCCCTGCAAACACGCGTAGCTTGACCAATTCTGCCTTGACAGGGTCCTCCTCAGCGAACTTATCCAGACAATCATGAATCGCCAGCAAATCCTCAACGGGCATCGGCAGTGCGATGGGGAATTCCGGTAAGTCTTGCCGATTTTTATCACCACCGCGTTTGAGGCTGAGCCGCTTACGAGCTTGATCGACCAAAATGCGTCGCATGGCGTCCGCGGCCGCGCGAAGAAAATGGGACTGCGAGGACCAGCCCTCGGAGAGTCGCTCTTGATTCAGCTTCAAATAGACCTCATGAACCAACGCGGTCGTCTGCAGCGAATGCCCGGCTCGCTCGCCCCGCATCTTCGCCGCCGCCATTTCGCGCAGTTCGCAGTAAAGAGTCTCCACCAGTGAATCGGTTGACTTACCAGTCATGATCGCATTCGCTCCAATAAAGATAAGTGTTCCGCAATAGGTTAGACTATCCGAACCACGCGAGCACCCGATCATTGCCTGGCTAGCGACTAAGATTACGTGAGGCGAACCTCTGGATTGGTGTCGTAAGGGCCGCGGCGGGGTGATCTCGCATTACAACGACGAAAGACTGCGTCGAAAGAGCGGTTGTTTTGCCGTCAAGCGCCGCCACCCACGTCTTTCCGCGTTCATTCAAAGGCGCGTTGTAGGTGCCTTTTCCCAGGTACGGCGAGTGTTCGAAAATCACGTCGACCACGTCCGCCGAGCCAGCTTGCTCCTCGATCAAGACATGTAAATTGTGTCCCGATGCGATCGGCGCGAAGGCTGTGAAGAGAATGACGCCGAGGAGTGCGGCACCGCGATGCATATTTTGCATGGTTCTTGATTCCGTGTGGCGATGGTTCGAGATTGACTGTTTAAACGACCGCGATGCCGCAGCCCAGATACTAGGCTACCGCCGGGGTCAGGTTTTCGGTTTTGGCTGTGATATAATCTGAAGGACTCGCTTCAGAATCCGCTTGGATCTTGTTCCATGGCTCGCCAGCTTAGGGTTCAATTCCCTGGTGCGATTTACCATCTGGTCACAAGCGGCGATGGACGCAAACAGCTCTTTCACAACCAAGGGCATTATGAACGCATGACCCGCGGGCTGAAGGACGAAGTCACGCGGAGCGGCTGGAAGGTATTCGCGTTTGGTTGGATGCCCAATCATCTCCATAATCTTGTCACTATCTCACGCAAGCCGCATCCTATTAGCCTCGCTGACAAAACGGACTCAACAAATTCCATGAACCGCATCCTCAACACGCTCGCCGCACTCCTCCTTGCCGCCACCTTCGCGCATGCCGGGGAAAACGGTCCCCCCAACATCCTCCTCCTCTACGCCGATGACCTCGGCTACGGCGACCTCACCTGCTACGACC
>JBBDHZ010000267.1:0-10784 GCA_040880645.1 Minisyncoccota bacterium | reverse complement strand
TTTCCAGCACGTCCCGTTCGGTGGCGGTGCCCGGCGGCGGATGAAAACGGATGCGCTCCAGCGGAACTCGCCCCAGCCGATCCAAGAGGTCCGCGAGCGTGCGGATCGGACTTTCGGCAATTGTTGACATCGTGATACCTCGTGGGGACACCATCAGCATGTTCGGCCGCGAACCCACCCGCGCGTTGGCCGAACCCAGTTTACCACCCAGCCCAACCAATCCCAACCAGTGATCTTCAATCTCAGGCTGCTGCGTGCTGGGGACGCAATTAGCCGACCTTCAACCTGGTGCCGTGAGACCGAGTAAACGGCGGACGTCGTCGAGCGAGTGGGTGGCTGCTTCACGTGAACGCTCGGCCAACAAAGCACGCAACGATTCATTCCGTCGTGTCAGTGCGACCTCCGCCTCAAAATCATCCGGCTCCTCGCCGGCCGACAGTTCCGAAACGGCAAAGATCTTTCCGTCGGCCGTGCGAACAATCAAGGCTTCGACAGCGGCCAAGTCAAACAATTCGGCGACAGCCTGGGGAGCATTCGCCAAGTCGATAGTCTTCATAGTTTGCATTCCTTTCCACGAATGTAGAGAACATTGTGTTCCTTGTGGCCAATCGCTTTGATCTTGATGGTTGAAGCGGCGACATCGACATCATAGAAGACACGATAAACGCCAATTCTCAATTCCCACGCCGCCAGTTCATTCGGCTCCAGCGGTTTTCGATTCCGGGTTTCACGTTGCGGTTCGAAGCCGGCGGAACAAGGACTCGGTCGAAAAGCACGGGCAGCACGTCAAGGCACGTCACGAACTCCAAAAGCGCGAATCGGAGGCGTGTCGCTCACGACGGCCGGCACGATTCGCCTCCCAGTCTTTCGAGGGTCTCGATATCCCGCTGAAGATCATTGATGGTAGGCCGGTAGACTGACAAGCCTCGTACGAGCAGCGCTTCCTCAAAACCAGTTCGCGTGAGCCCCGGCCAGCGAATCGCTTGGGAGAACGGCAGACGCCCAGCGTCATACAGCCGGCAGGCGATCTCGACACGCGTTTCCCGTTCGTCAATCCCCGCTTCCGCCAGCCATTCATCCGGAATTGTCAGCGCCATGATCTTAGCTCCTGTCAGGAGACACTCGGATTGTATCGGGACATTGCATGTCCGGCATCGGCCTGCTGAACACAATTAATCCCGGTCCGCGATCTCGCGATATACGCTGAACAAGACGAAAGCGGGCTCCACGCCACAGCCTCGGCCGTTTCACATCGCGTCCACTCAAGACGTCTGTACGAGCGCCGTCCTTCGCGGAAACCGTCCTTGCACCGCAATGCACAAGTGACGGCCGAAGAGCACTGTCGAGACGACAGTGCCACACCGCACAAGCCCATTCGACCATGCCGCCCGCCGCGCGAATACCTTCCCAGAATGGCTCCTACTGGATGTCGCGAGTCGAGACGTAGGGGCGCGGGAACAGTGAGACGACGTGAGGTCAGTCCTGGCCGAATATCTTTCTGACGCTCAGTCGCTCATTGTCCCAGCATCCATAGTAGACTCTCCCGCTTATGCTTCTTTGCTCACCAACAGGTCAAAAACTTTATCGCCAATCCCCAATTGGATCTTGCCGTCTCCAATCCATCGCACTCGCAAACCCCACTCCGGGCAAAGGAGTTCGCCTCCGTCACCGACTTGCACCGACACATCATCGCTTGTTATGCGCCGCTCTTGAACGTGAACCCTCGCACGTAGTCCATCGTCTGACTCCAGGTTTACCCAGCCCTTAGTCGTCAGCACACGGAATGTGAGGAACTCAAACTTCCCCTGCTGTGACACCGTGCCTGCAAACTCGCGGGTCGGTACTCGCTGACCTGTTCCATCGTCAGAAAGGACGGGATACCCACTTGAAACGTGTTCTTCAGTCCAGCTCAGTTTTTCCATCACGGCGCTGGCATCCTCTCGGTAGTTTGCAGCCTTCTTCGTATGCCCTTCGCGATCTTCACGGTCAGCTTGACGCAGTTTGCAGACGACCCAGCGTTGTTGCGCATACGTCTTTTCCCTGGGGACGCTGGTCGTGTCGCGCCACTGTTCATAGTATCGAAGCGCATCGAGATCCTTTCCCGCACGCTCGACGGCAGCGCCGGCAACGTGCATCGACAATTTGTCTCGCCAGACACTGCTTGACTTGTTGACCAATCGGTCTGCGAGGTATTCCGATACGCGATGCTGCGCCTTCGTATCAGCTTCTACGAGCCTTTCTGATCGCGCGAGCGCTGGGATGACAACCCGGTGATCCAAATCCGTCGAGTGAACCAGCTCTAAAGCCGAACCTCGCTCTTGCTTGGACCACGAGGGATTCACTGGCTGTCCCTCCGTAATCAGTGACACCAGGTTGTGCCATTCTCCGTTCGCAACGAGAACCGGCACTACTCGTTCGAGAATCGTCTGAGCTGTCACTCGGTTGCCGCGGATCGTCCGCCGGAGGCACTCCAAAAGTCGACCGGAGTTCTGAATCTCGCCGTAATAACGCGACGCCTTCTCAAACTCGTCTTGCCGAAAGAAGAAATCAGCCACGATTTGCGTATCGTTTCGTCCAAGCGATATTCCCTCACCTTCCAGTCTCGCTACAAGCTGGCGAGTGCGGGCTTCGCGGTAGATTTCCGATCCATCATCTCGCCCAATCCGCTCGAGGACCTGATCATAGCGCCCGGCGGCAAAGAGTAGGCGTGTCATCATCTCGGTCTCGATTCTCGTTCCATAAGATTCAAGAGCACCAAGACGGTCCGCAAGTTCAGCAGCTGGCTGTGCCGGTGTGGATGGCAGCACGCCTTTGTCAGTAATCGTTTTCTTTCGAACTGCCAATTCAATCGCCGACGACCAAAGGTCGGAACGCAAATCTCGGCGAAAATCCTCGCTGACGCTTGCAACTTCGATAAGTTGGTCGAGCAATGACACGCATTCACGAGGCGTTGGAGTTGCCCCTTGCACGAATCTCGCAATACGGCATCTCGGGTGTTTCGCGAGTTCCGACTGACGCGACACGCAGTCCACGATGTCGCTGTAGTGCTCCCCTCGCCACAACGCGTCGATACACTTGTCGAGCATTGCCGCTTTCTCGAAGGCCTGGCCCGCCTCGCGATACCGCTCCTCGAACAGACCGGCCATCGCACGACAGAAGTACGCCTTGCGATCATCACCAGCGATGCGATAGTGCTGGCTGGCCTGCTTCAAGAAGTATCCATCCTGTTTCGTCAGGCCTTCGTTCTCAAATCGCTCTGCAATTGTCTTCGAATCGTCCTTGTCTTCGGCGAAACTCTCTGGAACGCCCTGCACCAGGAAGCCGCAGTTGTTCTGCCATTCTTCTCTGTCTGGAAGGTCTCGCAGTACCTCGCTTTGACGCTGCTCATCGAACGCGAAGCACCAAAGGTTTTCAGGCGACTCTCTGTCGTCAATAACGAATAGCCGCCGCTGAGCCCGGCTGGCAGCCACGTATAAGTTATTCAGGTAGTACTCCAGACCCAGCCGCTCATCGACCGTGAAGTCAGTGCGCGTTGTGGACTTCATTTGCCGTGCGAGCACCGCGGCCTCTGGTCGCAGCGACCATCCATAGAGCGCGACGCGGAGAAACTCCAAACCTTTCGCTCGTGCGGCACTCAGCACGTTTCGAGGTGTGCCATCATCGTCCGTCTGTACCAGACCGCGCAGGTACGCATCTTGCGCAACGAATTCGACCTCTTCTCCTTCCTCGCACGGCACGATAAGAACAAGGTCGGGCTGTTCACGAATCGCCTTTTCCAGATAAGCATCACCCTTGGCGAAAAACACGGGAGCGGCTGTGTTTGCTTCCACTTGCCAGGTGGTTTGAGGCTTTAGTGTGCGATAGCCAAACAGCGCGGCGCGTACGGCTTGAATTGAGTTGCACAAATGGACAATTCGAGCCGACGAGCGGTAGTTGAACGTCAGCTCCCGATACGGCAGTGATGGAACGTCCGTCCTGGAGTTGAAGCGGTATAGCGATCGCTGAATTCGTTCCGTGAACGCTGCTCGCACGGACTCCCATCGAAAGCCTGTCGGATTCAAAGTCTGGAAGGGATCACCGGCGAATACAAACGGAATTCGCTTCACGCTGTCATAGTCGATCATGCGGTCCGAAAACAGCGAGCAACGGTACAGGGCTTCGATTTCCAGTCGCGTGAAGTCTTGGGCTTCGTCGCAGAACACTGCCACGTGCGAAGCTGGCAGACGGTCCTCGTCAATCAGGAAACGCACCAGATCCTGACCATCCCAAGCATCGCCTTGGCGGCAGAGTGGTTCATACCACGCAAGCCATACCCGATCGAACACGGTTTCGTAAACTTGCTTCGATACCGTCCGTTCGTCTTCCGGCAACTCCTCGTAGTCATCCCTTCCCAAAAGCTCGTCAACGCTCATTCCCTTGATGAGGCCGCGTATTACATGCCACGAGATCTGTGGTCCGAATTCGCGGAGCGCGCGTCGTTCCCTGCCGAATCGACTCATCCAAAGCCGGCGAAACTTCGCGAAGGTAACGTGTTTCGATAGCGGGAATCGTTCGTTGGCGTCGTCCCCCACCATCTTAAGCATGAATCCGCCGGTATCCTGAAAACATGAATTAAGATGAGTTAGGTCCGCCTCCGAAAGGTTGTATTCCGCGAGCAGGTGTTCATGATTTCCCCGCAACAATCGGTTAACGACATCCTTGGCCACTTTCAGCAATTCGCCGCTGCTGGCGAAATAAAGCGGGCGAGACTGCGACTGTTCGCGAAGATGCTCCGCCCATCGCAAGAAACACTGAGCGAACAGGTACTGCAGCAACGTCGACTTGCCACTGCCCGCCCGTCCATTGATAAACAGCGGCAGACTGGCGACCTGTGGATCAAGCGAGTTGGCAGATCGGAGGATTTCGGCTTCCTCGGGGGACAATGCCATGTTAGCCTGCTGATCACGCTGGACGGTGATCCACAGATCTTCGTCGTAACAAATGATCGACGGGTAGCTACGCCGACAATGGCGAAGAACATCTTCTGTACTGGCCTCGCGAAGGCGATCCGACCACGCCGTATTCGTCGCGCTTATCTGATCCGGTGAACTGCCGTACCCAGCTCGTAGCAGCACGCATTGCCGCGAGTTGGGAACAACATATGCTTGAATCGCGAGCCGTTCGTCTTTGTCCGATGCCAGATACTGAACCTCTCCCGCCGGGCCCCCAATCGCCTTTATAATCAACTCTGGAATTGGAGGCAGTCGGTCGTTAATACGAGGATCCTGAACGCTGTCGACCCAGTCAGTGGTTTCGCAGACGATCGCATCGTCCGCATCATGCCCTGACCCGCGCAGCCACAGGAAGGTCCGTTCGGCTTCGCTGAGATCTGACGGTGGCTCAGGAGGATCAACGCGTGTGCGGTCGGTGACCCACTCTGCGAGCTTCTCGGAGGACAGCTCCGCATCGTAAAACCTGCCGGCCCAAGTAGGAGGGTCACGGAGGAAATCCGAGTACTCGTTTCCGCCTCGAATGACCAGACGCAGAAGTACGACAACCAGATGATCGCCGACGCGCTTCTCAGCCGCGATCAGTCGGAAGTTGAAGCCGAACACCTTCTTTTTCGTCAGGCAAGGCGGTGGGAAGTGGTCAAATCCCGCCAGCGACTGCTTGGACTCAATTTCTTTGTGAAAACTCTCGACTCGATCCTGCGCTATCCCGTGGGTGCCAGCATCCTTTTTCAGTCTTTCGGTGACGTAACAAAACAGTGCCATAGCAACTACCCTAGTAAATTAGATTAGGACGAACTCGAGGTGGACCCCATTATCAGGACAGTTAACAGGCCGTTGTGGAGTGCGGATTTCAAGCCGGCGGCGCGCACCGTGGGAAGATTGCCGAGCGGCAGATCGAACAAGCCCGGATGGTGCGATAGCCCGCGACGCACATCAACGACTAAGGCGGGACACCCGTACTGGTCTCCCCAAATAGCTTCGGTCCGGCAGTAGTGGCTGTCGTCGAACGCATCGGTCCGCAGAAAGACGGTGACTGAAGACGCAACGCCCGCTTCCAGTTGCCGCTTCCAATCTTCGCTAAGCATCAAACTCTTGTCGTCGTAAAAGGCCGTGGCGTGCGGCACCGATTTTAGTTGTGTCTGAATGGCATTCGCGAGCGGTAAGCCGTCACGCTTGGCGTGGCTGATGAACAAGTCCAAAAAGTCTCGAGCGTGGTCGCCAAGACTACGTGCGACGTGACGGCGTGCCTCGTTGAGCACGATCAAAGCCAAATGGGCCGGCCGAATTGCCGATTCGCCGAGCTTCTGAAAAATCGGTCGTCTTTTCCATGGCGGACGCGTAATTCGCCGCAAGCATGAGGTTGAAGTCCGCAGTATCGGCCTTGAGCAGCGAGCCCAAGACGGCGCAAGCTATGTTGATATCCAACGGTTTGGTTGCAGGATCTTGTCCGTGATCGAGCAACAGATGCTGTAACCACTGCTTGTCCTGACGATTGAGTCCTGCCGCGGCATGCAAGATGTAAGGGTATCGTCTCCGAAGACGCTTGGCTTTGTCCGGAGAAGTCAACAGATGCTCCATAAAAGCCTTCCGAACAGCGGCGTCGCTGTCGGCAAGGAGCGCGAGGGATTGGAACTCATCTTGTGTTGGCGACTCGCCTCCTCCACGCAGCCCCGCCATGATGGCAACCGCGGTCGTGGCTACCCTCGCCGTTTCCGTCTCCTTCTTTGCAATGTTGGTCTGAACTAACGCAAACGCTGCAACGAAAAATAAGATCGCAAATACTGACGCGGTCGCGATCAGTCTCCTGCGTCGCCACGCTTCTCTTCGATTAGCGTCTTGGATCCAGTGTCGCTCATCTTCTCTCAGGTCTTCCTCACGAGTCGCCACTAGTTCATTCGCGACGGCGCGCTGTGATGCCGTTAGTCCGTCCCACTTGTCGCCAGAGGCAGTGCGAGTACGCTCGACATCCACGCGCCAGCGGAGCAGGTCGCGGCGTCCATCGAGCCACCGCCCGAGTTTGTCCCACTTGCGGAACAATGCTTCGTGTGCCACTTCGACAACCCGCTCCGATTCGGGGTCGTTCTCGTCGCGTAAACGGGACGTGATGAGACGCCTGTCGATAAAGCGTTGCAACAGCGGACGAGCTTGTACAGGCAACTCGCTCCAGAGCGCCGTGCGGCGTACAAATTGGTCTTTGTCGTTGATGCGGACCAGATGGTTTGAGAACGCCAGGTGCAGCTTTCTCTCACGCTCGTTTTGGGATACGTCGCCTGATTCGACCGGTTCGGCGAGCAGTTCGTTTGCAACTTCGGTGAGACATCCTTCGAGCCCACCCAGCTTCGTATCGTAGTCGTCGAATGTGAATCGCTTGTCGTCGCCGTACTGTTCATAGAGTTCGCGGAGAGTGAAGGCGAGAAGCGGCAACGCGTCGTTCGTCCCTGTGTCCTTGACCATACGATCGACCAGGGCGTCCGACTCGAACGTGATGCCGACCTTCTCCGCGGGATGCCGTATCACGTCATAGAACCGGTCGGGTTTCATTAGCGGAAGCGAGTAGACGTCCGTGTGGTCCTTCCACGCGATCAGCTCCGCGCGAGTCTGGATGCCCGCGAGAAAGTCGGTACGAACCGTCGCGATGCAGCGCAATGGTGACCGTCGTGACGACATCACGCAGCCGAGAAAATCCAGAAACGGCGTCACGGTGTCGTCGTCCGTGGCGGACAGGAGTTCCTCGAATTGATCGATGATCAGCAGCGGCATCGCATTGGGATAGCCGCTCGCCATCAATAGATCCTTCGTGTTGTCGATAAAAGAGTCAGCAGCCCTGGCGATTGCCGCTTTGTATTTGGCAACTTCCGTTTCATCCTTTTTCTGTTCCTTGGAAAGCGGCGGGACGAGGTATCTCTCGCGCAATGTCCTCCAATCTGGCCTTGAATCAGTCTCCGACGGCCATACTCCGTGCAAGCACATCGCCATTTGCTCCGGCCAGTCGCGCCCCTTGGCTCGCAGTTCGTTCCAGCGAAACGTTGGCAGCACGCACCAGCGACTGGATTCCTTTCTGGTCAGCCTCGGCAATAGGCCGGCTTTGACGAGTGACGACTTGCCGCTGCCGGACGCGCCAACGACGTAGAGCAACCGCGGTTCTCCCTTGTCGGTCATCTGGTTCAGCCGCTCGCGGAGTTCCAGAATCTCGTCGTCGCGGCCAAAGTAGACACCGGCATGATGCGCTTCAAACGGCGACAAGCCCGGGTACGGACATTCGTCAAAGCCGGCCACCGGCCAGGGAAAATCATTTTCCGGGGCCAGATCCGCCTCGACCAGACCCCGTCGCAGCCGCTGCCAGATGTCGGGGTCCGAGAAGCGGATGCCTTGCCGTTCGGCCACGACGGACGGTACGTCGGGCGAGTCGTCAATGAGTACGGGGAAAAACTCCTTTCCCATCGCCTTGGCGTAGGCCAGTTCGGCGAAGCACCACTTCGAGTCCAGCCAGTTCCGCGAGACAAGCACGATCAGCGCCTTGCAGAGTCGCAACTTGCGGTACAACTCCCGCTCCCACTGCGACCCTGCCGGAATGCCGGAATCCGGATGATCGTCGCGAAACGGCGGCTCGTAGCCCATCTCGATGAGCTTATCGTAGAAGATCTCGGCCGTCGGCCGGTCTTTTGTGCTGTAGCTGATAAAGAGCGTGCTCATCGCTGACCACCCAATCACTTAGAACATGGACTAAACGGAAGCAACTTCATTCAAACTCCCCGCAGGCCAGAACGCCCGATTAGAAACGGTGCGGTTACCGTGGGTTAAGCCGCTGATTATCCCCCTCGCAGAGACCGTTTGCAAGCCACTGACGCCGGCGCGGTGAAAATCGCTGGCGCGGGACGGGAAGTCGGCTGGCGGGTCGGACGCGAACGGCTGCTGGGCCGCTTTCCGGACAATTGCGTCGAGACGCTCTCGTTTCGGTCTCGCCGCTGCTGGCGTTTCTACGTGTCACGATCCGCCGAAACGTACGGGATGATTCCTTTGCGAAAGGCGGCCTCTTACAGCTCGCGGGGCGTGCGGCGGATATCCGCCAACACGATGGCTTCGGCTTCGCCCCGGTCCAACTCCTGGCACAATCCCACCACCGCCTGTTCATTCTGCACGGCGCGGACTTGAAGGTAGTCGGGAAGCACTTGATGGAATCGCAGCAGTTCCGCCTGCACGGCCGGTGGAATCAGCACTTCGTCAAACAGCGTCGGCAGTAAGCTGCCCCGGCCAACTTGCAGCAGTGCCGTGACGGGCGACGTGTCGCTAACCACGATCATCGCTGGCCCCAGTGGCTGACGGCGGCCACGTCGGCCAGCGCATCGGATTCATCGTAGTGTATGGGAATTCGCCGCTTGCCTAACTCGTGCAGGAACTCGCTTTGGGAGAGCCCCGCGACCGCCGCGCCTTGCCCCAACGTCACGCGCTCATCGAAAAACAACCCCAACGCCAAGTGCACAGAGAGTACCTCCGTTATCTCTGTTGACTCCTGTTCCGTCCATCCCCGACACTCATCAACCAGTTCCCGTTTGGATCGTGGTCTTGGCAGTTGTGGAAGTTATTTCCTGGACGGTCCCAATCTACAATCTACTCCACCGTTGCAAAAATTTTCGGTACGATGGCCTTTCAGGCCGTCGACTTCCGTTCCCACTCGTCGCGTCCGCAGTATCGCGAGACGTCACGGCTAGTGAATTCTAGTGCCGTTTCCAGTTCGTCAGTTTCGCCTCTCCGGTGCCCGGGCTTGTCCCGATGCCAAGCCCGGTGGAGCCGGAAAGAAAGGTCTCGAACTGGAAACGGCACGAGCGGCGGGGACCGTCGGAAGCCTTTGCGCCGCGATGCGACGGTGCGACGGCCTGGAAGGCCATCGTACGTTTTTAAAGCAACAAGGTTACCTATTATGCACCGCAGAACTTTCCTCGCCGGCAGCCTTTCCGGTGCCGTCGCATGTGGCTTCGCCCCTCGTGGGGCGAATGACGTTTGCCTGGCGGCCGACGCTCCTAGGGGCCTGGATACGGGCCTGGATGTCGTCGATTGCCATACGCACTTCTACGATCCCACGCGTCCCGAAGGCATTCCCTGGCCAGCGGAAGGCAGCCCGTTGTATCGGACGGTGTTGCCCAAGCATCTACGCGAAGTGAAGCAGTTTCGCCCGGTTACCGGAACCGTGATCGTCGAGGCGAGCCCGCGTGTGGAAGACAACGCTTGGCTGCTTGATCTGGCCAGCGACGATCCATTCATCGTGGGCATCGTCGGACGATTGCATCCCGGAGAAGCTGATTTCGCCAAGCATCTGAAGCGATTCGCGGCCAATCCGCTGTTCCGCGGCATTCGCATTTCCGTGCAGTTGCTGACGACGCTCCTGGATCGGCAAGAGCTGTCGGACCTCGAGTTACTGGCGGATCATGATCTGGCGCTGGATGTAAACGGCGGTCCGGAAACGCCGGCAGCGCTCGCGCGATTGGCCCAGCGGCTTCCCGCGCTGCGCGTCGTACTGAATCACATGGGAAACGTCCGGATCACCCCAGATGCTCCGCCCAGCCAGTGGAAAGCTGGAATTCAAGCGGCGGCCGAACACGCAAACGTGTTCTGCAAGATCTCGGCCCTGGTGGAAGGAGCTGCGCGCGGCAACGAGAAAGCCCCTTCTGAACTCGACTTCTATCGCCCGTACATCGACGTCGTGTGGAACGCGTTCGGCGACTCGCGAGTGATCTACGGCAGCAACTGGCCCGTTTCCGATCGGGCAGCCGACTACCAGACCGTCCAACGGATCGC